>NZ_JBBNAN010000511.1:0-3705 GCF_037994405.1 Phyllobacterium sp. | reverse complement strand
GCACGATGGCTAAGCAGATCCTCTTCGTTCAAGGAGCCGGCGAAGGCGTCCACGATCGCTGGGACAGCAAGCTCGTGGCGAGCCTCGAGCGCGAACTCGGCGAAAGCTATGCTGTCCGCTATCCCCGAATGCCCGGCGAGGACGACCCTATCTACTCAGCCTGGAAGGCTGCGCTAATGGGAGAATTCGATTCACTCGAGGACGGGGCAATTCTCGTGGGCCACTCAGTCGGTGGCACCATTTTGATCCATGTGCTTGCCGAGCGGCCGCCGAAACCCAGGTTCGGCGGGCTATTTGTCATCGCTGCGCCCTTCATCGGTGAAGGCGGATGGTCGAGCGATGACATCGATGATTGCAAGGACTTCTCGGAACGCCTTGCGCCCGGCGTTCCCGTCTATCTCTATCATGGCACCGACGACGCCGTGGTGCCCACTGCCCATGTTCATCTCTATGCGAAAGCCATTCCGCACGCCGTGGTCCGCACGTTCGAACGCAGGGATCACCAGCTCAACAATGATATGAGCGACGTCGCGCGAGACATCCGGTCAGTGGGCTAAGCTGAGGGCATCGGTTCGCGCCCGTGCTGGCGCCATCATCTGTGCAGGTTGCGGGAACTGTGGCATAAATGAGTCATGGCGATAAATGTCTTGGCAGTCCATAGCAGCGCGGTCAGGACGGAAGATGCGGCCGGCAATTCGCTTGCAGCCGCCTATTCCGTGGCGGTATGTTGCTGGCTGCTGTCGGCCGGCGTCTATATCGCCGCGAAATGGGTCTCTTCCGAGATGCCGCCCTGGGCGCTCTGCTTCTGGCGCGTGCTGATCGCCTGGGCGATCCTGCTGCCGATCGTGCGCCGGCATTTCGGCGCCATGGTCGCGCTGGTGCGGGCTCGCGCCCTCGAACTGCTTGCCATTGGCGGCATGGGACTCGCGATCTGCCAGGGCATGATTTTTGTCGGCCTCGAACATGCCGATGCCACCACCGCCGGCATCATTATCGCCCTGATCCCAATCATTACCATGATCCTTGCCCGTTTGATTCTGGATGAGCCGATGGGAACCTGGCAGGTGATCGGATCGATCATTGCCTTTCTCGGGATCGTGGTCATCATCGTCAAGGGCAGCCCGGCCGCGCTAATGCGTCTCGACCTCAATCCCGGCGAACTGTGGATCGTCGCCGGCTCGTTCTGTTTCAGCGTCTATACCGTCCTGCTCCGCCGGGCGAAATTCGATGTGGATCGCCTTCCGCTCCTGGTGTTGCTTCTCGGCGCGGCGGTGCTCACGGCGCTGCCCTTCTACCTCTTTGAGCTTGCCTCCGACGAACGCTCGACGCTCAACGGCAGCGGGCTCATCGCGCTCGCCTATGTGGCGATCCCCGGCGGGGCGCTTATGTATTACCTCTTCAATCGCAGCATCGAGGCCCTGGGCGCGGCCCGGGCGGGCGTGCTCCTCTACATTCAGACGATCTTCATCGCCGTGCTCGCCCATCTGATCCTCGGCGAGCAGTTGCAACTCTATCACCTCGAAGGCGCGGCACTCATCATCGCCGGCTTGCTTTTTGTCATCTTGCTCAAGCCGCAGAGCAAGCCTGTGACGAAAAAATCATAAGACTAAGAGCGACGCTCCTAAGCAGCATCTTCAAACCAGCCAGGTAGAGTCAAGTCACTCAGCATTGTCGTTTTGGAACATGAAGTTCGCCATGAGAGCACCAATCGAGTTAGATTAGTATGCCTTGTTTTCCGCTAACTCTGCTGAAGGAATAATCATGAACAGACCAACAACGGCTCTTCTTCCTTTGGTCTTAGTTGTCGGTTTGCATTCCCCGTTTGCATTTGCCGAAGAGGACAGTGCATCGCAGCTCGCAACCGTCAACAAGATCATAAGAGGTGAGGGAAAGCCCGGTGAAACCGCTACAGTTAAAAACGGGGAAGTTATTTATACCGTTCTAGAAGGTGGCACCGTTGAAATCAGGAATTTACGCTACAACACGTTGCAACGGTTCAGTACAATAAAGTCGAACGACAACAATAGGTCAAAATAACACTTATATTTGCCATTGTTCGCAACATGGCTTGCTGACGCGGATTATGCTGTCTGAGAGGTGCGTCCACAGGAAGCTACGCAGGTTCAGCCAACCGGCGCACAAGAACACCAAAAGCGACAGGCCCAAAACCAGAACCCATCGGATCTTTTTCTAACCTTTGGAATGCCATCTGATTGTCCAAGAATCTCGCTGTCATTGCGATTGGCTGCGAGACATATCTGCAAGCAAAACGAAAAACCTGAGGATTGCCATATTTATCAAATGGGCTGTCGGTGCCCACCAAGGGCCCAACGGCGCCGCACTTTCTCGATGAGCACTTGCCGCCGCGGCAAAGGTATTCTTGTCGCGGATTGCAGCGAGTGCTAGCATTGAACCTGGCGGGATGTCCGGATAGCCGGACGGCGAAGTTGGCGGCGACCGCCGCGGTCACGGAAGCAGGAGCGCGCTATGCCAGTCGCCACGGCGTCAAGCCGAATGCGCGCCGCACGGGCTCGACCTCGAAGCACTTGTCGTGTTGTCTCTTTTTGACTGGTCCTTCGGGCGAGGAGGTTGTCCATGTCTGCGCATTATCTGGACCATCCGTTACAACCGGGCGACCTGGCCCCGAACATTGTGCTGGATGCGATCTCACGCGAGGGGAAGATCGCACTTGATGAATTTCGCGGCCGTAGCCCGTTGTTGATAGGTTTGTTTCGAGGCCTGCTTTGCCCGTTCTGCCGACGCCATGTCGCGGCGATGGCACAGCTCATCCCGGCCCTGCGCGAGAAAGGCGTGGACTCTCTAGCGGTGGTAAACACCCCGGTCGAACGCGCGCGACACTATTTCCGCTATCATCCGATACCCGGTCTTCTTGCTGCATCCGACCCGGAGCGAGCTTCACACCGCGCCTTCGGCTTACCCATCCTCGAGTTCACGCAGGATGAGACCAACTGGCCTTACAAGGTCGGAATGGATGTGGTCATGACAATGCGGGTTGATCGGCCGGGGGAGTTGCCTGAGCCGATGGATCCGGCGGCCGCGGGCGACCTTCTCAGCAAGAAGGATGGGTACGAGATCACAGAAGCCGATCAGCAGATGAGCATACCCGGACATATGCAGCTTGTCGGCCATTTCCTGCTCGATCGAGAAGGTGTGGTGCGCTGGAGCTTCACAGAAGTTGAAGAGGAAGGCCGAAATGTGTGCCGGGCGCTGAATCCCGAAGAATTGATGTCGGCAGCTTCCCAAGTCGCACATTAACAGCGAAAAACTCGCTCGACGACCATCACCCGAGTGATTCTGTGGACCTGAACCATCGTCGAGATGCTCAAGCTGGCGAATCTTGAAAGCGAGTATTCGAGCCAGAGAACAGTGGAGATCCAAGAACCGAAAGGTCGGCGCTCTCAATTCATTTGAATAAGTTAATCACCAATGGAATGCCTGCAATGAATCGTGCCCTTCGAACTATGAGAACTGCGATTGTGGGGCTTTTTGTCCTCGGCGGAATCATTTTCGGATCAGCCGGAACGCTGAACTACTGGCAGGGCTGGGCTTTCATAATTGTCTTCACGAACTCGACAAATCTCATGGTGTCTATCTCGCAATCAAAGATCGAGCGCTGCTGGAACGCACTCACAAGTGTCACGTGACACTATCTTTGTTTCTAAAAAGTGTAACGTCGTCTATAGC
>NZ_JBBNAN010000510.1:0-27581 GCF_037994405.1 Phyllobacterium sp. | reverse complement strand
TCATTCCCCTGACGCTCCCGGGCATGGGCGCAACGCTCGGTTTCGTCTTTACCGCGGCCTGGAGCGAGCTCCTGTTCGCGCTGATGCTGATCAGCAGCGATAGCCAGAAAACCTTTGCCGTCGGGCTCCTGACCTTCATCGGCAAGTTTGCGGTCGACTGGGGTCAGATGATGGCGGCATCTGTGCTCGCTCTCATTCCGGCCTGCCTATTCTTCGCCTTCCTGCAACGTTACCTCGTCACGGGCCTTACGGCTGGTGCAGTGAAGGGATAATAAAGGATCAAAACCATGGCCTCTGTCACCATCTCCAACGTCCGGAAAAACTACGGCGCCATGAATGTGCTTTCGGCGGTGGACCTTTCCATTGCCGATGGCGAGTTCGTCGTCCTTGTAGGCCCATCCGGTTGCGGCAAGTCCACGCTGCTGCGGATGATCGCCGGGCTTGAAGAAATCTCCGCTGGCGAAATCAGAATTGGCGACCGCGTCGTCAATGACGTAGCGCCGAAGGACCGCGACATCGCCATGGTGTTCCAGTCCTACGCACTCTACCCGCATATGGATGTTGCCTCGAACATGGGCTTCAGCCTGATGTTGCGCAAGACCGCGAAGGAGCTGGTCATGAACCGCGTCGGCAGTGCAGCAAAGCGCCTTGGTCTTGACATATTCCTTGAGCGTCTGCCGCGCCAGCTCTCCGGTGGCCAGCGCCAGCGTGTCGCCATGGGCCGCGCCATCGTGCGCGATCCGAAAGTATTCCTGTTCGACGAGCCATTGTCCAATCTCGACGCCAAGCTGCGCGTGCACATGCGCACCGAGATCAAGGCGCTGCACCAGCAACTGAAGACAACCTCGGTCTATGTCACGCACGATCAGGTGGAAGCCATGACCATGGCCGATCGTATCGTCGTCATGCATGATGGCGTGATCCAGCAGGTTGGTACGCCGCTCGAACTTTACGACCATCCTGCCAATCTGTTCGTCGCCGGTTTCATCGGTTCGCCCGGCATGAATTTCCTGCCGGCCGTCGTGGCGCGGCAAGGCAACGCGGTTACCGCGGAACTCGCCGACGGTCAGGTGATACCCCTGCGGCCGGAACTCAAGGTTGAGGATGGTAATAGGGTAACGGTCGGTATTCGACCCGAGAACATCGAGGTTGGCAGTGCTGACACATTGAAGGCAAAGATCGAGGTCATCGAGCCACTTGGGTTGTCGACGCAATTTTATACGAAACTGGCGGGGCAACAGGTTTGCATCTTCGCCATGGGCCGGACCGACCGCGGTCCAGGCGATACGATTAGCCTCGGCATCAAGCCGGCAGATGTACACGTTTTCCACAGCAAGACGGACATCAGGCTGGCCTAGCGAAATTCGGGGATTTTGTTGGCCAAATCGCCCTGGAATATTATTCCCTCGTCAGGGCGATTTCTGGTATGAATTTTGCCAAACTACGCACCGCACCAGCGGCGAATGCCTATGCAGCGCTGGAGCAAAGTGACATTTTTCAGTCATTCGCCGAAAGGCATATAACAAACGGATGGAAACAAAATGAACTGGTTGAAATCACTCCTCGTCGTTGGCGCCCTCGCAATTTTGCCTGCACAGGCACAGGCTGCCTCCAATCTCGAGCAGATCAAGGCGGCGGGCGTTCTCAAGATCGGCACGGAAGGCACTTATGCACCGTTCACCTATCATGATGCTTCTGGCAAGCTCGTCGGCTTTGACGTGGAAATCGGCGAGGCAATCGCCAAGAACCTCGGCGTAAAGCCGCAGTTTCTTGAAGGCAAGTGGGACGGCCTGATCGCTGGTCTCGATGCCAACCGTTATGACACGGTGATCAACCAGGTCGGTATCACGGAAGCACGCAAACAGAAGTATGATTTCTCCGAGCCATATATTGCTTCCAAGGCGGTACTCATCATCAAGGGTGACAATACGGAGATCAAGGGCTTTGCCGATCTGAAGGGTAAAAAGTCCGCACAGTCGCTTTCCAGCAATTTTGGCAAGATCGCCCAGGAGGCCGGCGCCGAACTTGTCGGGACCGATGGTTTTGACCAGTCGATCCAGCTGGTGCTGAATGGCCGTGCTGACGCCACGATCAACGACAGCCTGTCCTTCCTTGATTTCAAGAAACACAAGCCGGACGCCAACGTGAAGATTGCTGCCCAGCAGGAGAATGCGGATTTCTCCGGCATCATCATCCGCAAAAGCGAGCCGGATCTGCTGGCCGCCATCAATAAAGCGCTTGAGGCGATCAAGACGGACGGTACCTACAAAAAGATCGCCGACAAATATTTCGGCCAGGACGTTTCGAAGTAACAGCCGTTTACGGCTGAGAAGTTTTACGCTCTAAGAGGGGGCAGGGGGCAAAACTCCCTGCCTTTGTCTTTGTAGGGAGAACCCGCTTTGTCCCATTGGCTGACATTGATGCTTGAATCGCTGCCGTCCCTGTTGTGGGCGGGGCTGATTTTCACCATTCCGCTGACGCTGCTGTCTTTCCTGCTCGGCCTCACGGTCGGCCTTATCGCTGCGATCATTCGGCTTTTCGCGCCGGGCCCATTTGCAGCGATCATCAAGTTCTATGTCTGGATCATTCGCGGAACGCCGCTTCTGGTGCAACTGTTCCTGATATTTTACGGCCTTCCGAGCGTGGGCATCGTGCTCGATGCATTCACGGCGGCGCTGATTGGCTTCACGCTCAACATCGGTGCCTATACGTCAGAGATTCTGCGCGCGGTGATTTCTTCTGTTTCGAAGGGGCAGTGGGAGGCGGCCTATTCGATCGGCATGAGTTGGAGCCAGGCGATGCGCCGCACCATCCTGCCCCAGGCCGCGAGGGTTGCCGTGCCGCCCCTGTCAAACACCTTTATCTCGCTGGTGAAGGACACCTCCCTGGCGGCAGCCATCACCGTTCCGGAATTGTTCCAGGCGGCGCAGCGCATCGTTGCGACCACCTATGAGCCGCTTATCCTCTACGTAGAGGCGGCATTGATCTACCTCGTGATGAGCTCGGTCCTCTCGTCGCTGCAAGGGCGGCTTGAGACACGTCTCAATCGTTATGGCGGATTCCTTGAGGCACGGTCATGATGATTGAACTTAAAAACATCGTAAAGCGCTTCGGCGATCTGACGGTTCTGAACGATGTTTCGCTCAGCGTCGCTGAAGGCGCGGTCATGGCGCTGGTCGGCCCGTCCGGCGGCGGCAAAAGCACGCTGCTGCGGTGCATAAATTTGCTGGAGATTCCAACGTCTGGGTCGGTGGGGATCGCTGGGGACAGGCTTGAGTTCCATTCCGGCGCCAGAGTTAGCGCGAAGCAGGTGCAGTTGCTGCGCCGGCATACCGGCATGGTCTTCCAGAATTTCCAGCTGTTCCCGCATCGCACGGTCGTCGAGAACGTTACGGAAGGCCTGACCACGGTCCTAAGATGGCCGAAGGATCGGGCACGGGAGCGGGCAATGGCGCTGCTTGAGAAGGTCGGACTTGCCCATAAGGCCGATGTTTGGCCCTCCACGCTCTCCGGCGGGCAGCAGCAACGCGTGGCAATTGCCCGTGCCTTGGCACCGTCACCGAAGGTTCTTCTGTGCGACGAGCCGACCTCGGCGCTCGACCCTGAGCTTTCCGGCGAGGTTGTCGATGTGCTCGCGCAACTGGCGCGCGAAGGCACGACCATGGTCATGGCCACCCATGACCTTCGACTGGCGTCCAAAATCGCCAATGAAGTGACCGTGCTCGACGCGGGCGTTATCGTCGAAACAGGCACATCACGTGAAATCTTCACGCAGCCGAAGCGGGAACGCACAAAGCGTTTCATCGCAACGCTGACACACGAGGAAGCCAATACGCAAGGCGAGGGGATCTAGGAGCACCCGACCAGCGTTCGCTTCAATATCTCGTTGATCCGTGACTAGCATGGCAGAATACAATTCGACCCTGGTCAACCTTCGCGGAAGGCTCGTTTGGCCTGGTCCATCAAGGGCTTGATGAAGTAGGATGCTACACTACGGTCGCCCGTTTGATGAAGGTTTCAACCGGCATGCCTGGAACGAGCTTTGCGTTTCCGAGCCTCATAACTTCATCTTGGGTGAACTCAGAACTCCTGAATGGTGGGTCGCAGAACGATCTCGTTGATATCCACGTCGGCAGGTTGTTCAATCGCATAAGCGATGGCGCGGGCAACGGAATCAGCGGGGATCGCCTGTTGGTAGAATTCTCCGACGGACTTCGCGCTCTCTTCGTGCGACGATCCGAGTTTCAGTTCGGAATCGATTGCTCCGGGCGAAATAATCGTCGTGCGGATGGAGCCGCCGACTTCGTGACGCAATCCCTCCGATATCGCGCGGACAGCAAATTTGGTGCCGCTGTAAACCGTGCCTCCCGGACTGAAGACCTTGATGCCTGCCGCAGAAGCAATATTGATGAAATGTCCCGAACCTTGCCTTTCGAAGACCGGCAGTGCGGCAGCAATACCGTAAAGCAGACCCTTGATGTTGATGTCGATCATCCGATCCCATTCGTCGGTTTTGGTGGCTGACATTGGCGCAATCGCCATCAAGCCAGCATTATTCACAACGACATCGATGCTGCCAAACGCCTCGATTGCGCCGGCGATAAGCGTCTCGACATCCGATTTCTTCGCAACATCCATCGCGAACGCCTTGGCCTTGCCACCGGCTGCAGTAATCTCAGCTTCGATTTTCTCCAGGCGATCCACGCGGCGGGCGCCGAGCACGACTGTTGCTCCAAGCGACGCAAGATGGCGGGCCGTGGCTTCGCCAAGACCACTGCTTGCTCCAGTTATTACAACGATTTTGCCCTCGATATTTTTGCTCATGTGCCTGTCCTTTCTTTGCATATATTTCGCGTCTGTCGGTGTGCGTTGGATGGACAACAGATAGCAGGGTTGATAGTTAATTTTTATAGCAACAATATATGATAGGCTGTTGACTGAAATTCATGAAATGCAGAATTTTGAGATAACTGAACTCTTGGTTTTCCTGGCGGTGGCGCGGCACAGGAGCTTCCGTCGGGCAGCAATCGAGCGGGGGATGACCGCTTCGGCTGTCAGCCATGCTATCAAGCGGCTGGAGACGCGGCTCGAGCTGCGTTTGATCCATCGCACGACCCGCAGCGTATCGCTTACCGAACCTGGTGCGCATTTTTTTGCGCAATTGGAGCCAGCCTTTGCTGATATTCACAAAGCAATTGAAACGCTCAACCAGTTCCGCGACACACCGTTCGGAACTGTCCGGATCAACATTCCGCACTCGATCGCGCCCTTTGTGCTCGGCAAGGTGATTGGCCCTCTTGTGGAACGCAATCCGGGTCTGCAGTTGGAGATTGTTGCAACCGACAGGCTTGTCGACATTGTCGAACAGGGGTTCGACGCGGGAATCCGGCTCGGAGAGCGCCTGTCGCAGGATATGGTGGCAGTGCGCATTGCCGCGCGTCTGCGCTTTGCAGTGGTTGGAACACCCACATATTTTGCCGGGCGAAACATACCCATGACGCCCCACGATCTCAAAGACCACCGCTGTATCCGCTATCGTTTTCCTAGCGGGTCCATGCTCAATTGGGAATTTGAGAGGGGTTCGGAAAATATTGACGTTAACGTTGAGGGTCCTGTTACGATCGACGATCAGGAACTGATGGTGGAGACCGCATTATCGGGTGCAGGGCTCGCTTACGTCTGGGATTACCGGATCGAGCGGCATTTGCAGAGCGGGGCGCTGATCCGTTGCCTTGACGACTGGTGTGCGCCGCTCGACGATCTGTTCCTTTACTATCCCAGCCGAAAGAACGTCTCGGCAGGCCTCCGCGCCTTGATCGGCGCATTACGGTAGGCGAGCATCAAACTGCCATGCGGCTGCCGTCAGCATGATGCAGGAATCGGGTTGAATTCCCATGCCGGCTGCACAATCTTCACGGTTAGATTGGATTAGAGGGCTGTATCATGGGCCAGACAGTGCACCATTATCATATATTCCCAACTGCCGGCGGTTTCTGCGGCATCGCATGGAATCAGATCGGCATCACGCGCTTCCAGTTGCCGACGAGGAGCGCCGAAGCCACGGAGCGGAATCTGTTGCGCCGGCTGCCTGTAGCCGAACCCGGCGCGCCCACGACGGAGGTGCGTGAAGCAGTTGCCGCCGTAAAGCGCTATTTCGACGGTGAGGAGACGGATTTTTCTGGCTTCAGGCTCGATCTCGGTGAGCAGGACGCCTTCTTCGAGCAGATCTATGCTGCCGCGCGGCGGGTCGCCTGGGGTCATACGACCACCTACGGTGCGCTGGCGAAAGAACTTGGTGCCGGACCGGAAACTGCACGGGATGTGGGCCAAGCCATGGCCAAGAATCCGGTTGCCCTGATCATCCCCTGCCACCGGGTATTGGCGGCCGGCGGCAAAGTCGGCGGTTTTTCCGCGCCAGGCGGTTCTGCGGCGAAGATCCGCATGCTCGAGCTGGAGGGTGTTCACGTCGGGGCACCGGAACCCAAACAGCAGTCATTGGGCTTTTAACTATTGCTCCCGAATGGCCCGACCACCGTTTGACGCCGGATCAATCGGGTATGATTGTCGCTTCTATCCCCGCACGATGGGTCGTATGATGAGGGCGTAAAGACTTCCAGCCGTCTGCTGGCTCGAGGAAGCCAAAGGTTCGCTATCGAAGGAGACGCCCATGACGGAACAACAGTCCTCCAGCGGCCCTGATCTCACGCAGGGCGTTGCTGTCACTGCCCTCGATGGAGGCAAGCTCCTGGGGCATGTGGGAAAACAGCCAGTTCTCCTTGTAAGGGCGGATACCGGGATATTTGCGATCGATGCACTCTGCAGCCATTATCATGGTCCGCTCGTCGATGGGCTGGTCGAAGGGAATACCATACGCTGCCCCTGGCACCACGCCTGCTTCGATTTGCGCAGTGGTGAGGCAATCCGGGCACCGGCGTTGAGCGCATTGTCGTGCTGGAAGGTCGATCAACGGGACGGGCGGGTTTTCGTCGAAAGCAAGCTCGACAAGCAAAGCCAAGCGCGGCCGGCACGACCGGATGAACCCGGGAGAATCCTGATCATTGGTGGTGGCGCAGCGGGTTTCGCAGCAGCGGAAATGCTTCGCCGGCGCGATTACCAAGGCAGTATCGTCATGTTGAGCGCGGACACTGCCGCACCGGTCGACCGGCCGAACCTTTCCAAGGATTACCTTGCCGGCAGCGCGCCGGAAGACTGGATGCCGCTGCGGTCTGACAAGTATTACAGCAAGGCGAATATTGGCCTTCGCCTCCAAGCAGAGGTCACTTCGATCGACATTGTTGCGCAACATGCGATAACCGCGGCCGGAGACAAGATCGCCTATGACCGGCTTCTGCTCGCAACCGGCGCAGAGCCGGTGCGCCTGACCATCCCCGGTGCGGATCAGTCAAACGTCCACACGCTGCGGACGCTCGATGACAGCCGCGCAATCATCGCGGCGGCAAAAGGGGCCCGGTGCGCCGTTGTAATAGGAGCCAGCTTTATCGGGCTCGAGGTTGCCGCCTCCCTGCGTGCACGCGATATCGAAGTTCATGTGGTCGCTCCTGGCCGGCGGCCAATGGAGCGCGTCCTTGGACCGGAAATGGGTGATTTCGTCCGGACACTCCATGAAGAGCATGGTGTCATTTTTCATCTTGAAGATACGGTGACGGCGATCGAAAGCTCAAAGGTTCGGCTCAAGAGCGGAGCTATGGTGGAGGCCGACTTCGTCGTTGCGGGCATAGGGGTACGTCCGCGCCTTGCCCTCGCTGAGCAGGCTGGCCTCGCGATCGATGACGGCGTTGTCGTCAATGCCTATCTCGAAACAAGCGAGCCGGGAATTTATGCGGCGGGCGATATTGCGCGCTGGCCGGATCCGCATTCCGGCCGGAGTATTCGCGTCGAGCATTGGGTCGTTGCACAACGCCAGGGACAATTCGCTGCACTCAACATGCTTGGGCTGCAGGAAAAGTTCGACGCTGTGCCATTCTTTTGGAGTCAGCATTATGACGTCCCGATCAACTATGTTGGCCACGCAGAAAATTGGGATGAGATTGTCATCGACGGCGATATAAAAGCCAGGGACTGCCTGGTTCAATACAAGAGAGGGGGGCGGACTCTTGCCACCGCCTCCATATATCGGGATCTTGAAAGCTTGGAGGCCGAAGTGCGGATGGAGCGCGAAACCGCCTGAGGCGCGACACGTCCGATGCCAACTGGATGGCCGGCCTCTCGTTGGCAGCGCCTTAAGAAGCAAGCAATGCAACCGCATCGAACAGCTGCGACGGCGGGCCCATCAGTTGGGCCACCAGCTTTTCTGCCACATGCTGGTGTGTTTCGGCGCCACTGCACTGATCTGTGTCGAACATATATCAATTTCACGTTCGTCCAAACGCGCCATTCCGGGTCATTGTTCCGGGAGGAACAATGCCGGCACCCGGGCGGCTATTTTTGTTGAGCGTGAGATTCCATCACACGAGCGTTGCTTGGCTCAACACGATCAAGACCGTCCCGGAACCTTCCACCCCTGATTTTGTTTTAGAGACACGAGTCGGGAAAGGATGAGCACATGTCTGAATTTTTATGGTTTCTCGTTGTTATCATGGGTCCGATCGTCCTCGGCGCCATCATCGCTCTCGGAGTCCTGCGGCAACGTGTCTGAACCGGGGTGCCGGAGCGCAGAACCAGAGGAAGCACAAAATGGAACGCGGCATTACAATCCAACCATATTCTCACCCGGTTACAGTGCGGTTTCGTGACGTGGTCATTGCGTCCACGGATCATGCATTGGAATTGCGGGAACCCGGACATAATCCCGTCCTCTACGTGCCGTTCGATGACATCTATTTCGTTCACCTCGAGAAAACTGCCACGAATACGCAATGTCCCTGGAAAGGGACAGCGTCCTATTGGCGGGTGAGAGGGCAAGGCGAGGCAGCCGACGATGCAATGTGGTCCTACGAGGAACCAAAGGCCGAGGTTGCTGAAATTCGCGGTTACGGTGCGTTTGACCCCAAGAAGGTAACGTTGGAATAAACGCAGGAGGTTCCAATGGCCACGAAAACAAAGGAAAAATGGTCAAAGGACGTTACACAACACAGCGATGCGCTCGATCTTGAAGCGAACATCTTCGAACGGGACGATCCGCATGAAATTGCCCGTTCGCTACGGCGATCGGCGGAACGCTCCAATCGGCGAAAATCCAGTCCTTACCGATCAGCAATGTCGATGCTGACGTTTTACATCAATCGCGCGGGAAGCAACCTTCCCGCGAAGCAGAAACAAGTGCTGGAACGTGCAAAAGACGAACTGAGAAAAGAGTTCGGCCGCACTTGAAAGCCTAGTCCGCAATCCCGACGACTGCTACGCAGTCACCAGGTTTAACCAGCCCAGGAAAATGACGGGCGGCAAGGAGACCGGTAAGCTTTGCGCGAATATCAGCAGGTGCTGCGCCGGTGCGGCCGATAGAATGAATACGGGCAATGACTTGCCCTTGTGCCACCGGATCGCCCAGATCGACCATCGTTTCGATCATCCCGACGTCTTCTGCGAAAGCAAAGCAATCTCCTGAAGGCATGTTGAGCCAGCGTGTTTGGCGCTGGTCGATCTTGCCACTGACAATGCCCGCATGGCGTAGCAGGTTCATCGCGCCGCGCTTGGCAATGGCGACCGTTTCTGCACGGGCAGTGCCGCCGCCGCCGAGCTCTGTGGTAACGAAGACCTTTCCCATTTCTTCCACCGTCGTGTCATACATGCCGACCGCGTCGATCTCGAGCATTCGCATGGACCAGGGTGCGGAGAACGCCTTGACGGCTTCGAACCCTTTGGCCTCCTGCGCCTTGTCGGGCAGGATATGGGCAGCAGCAAACGGCACGAAATCAAGCGTTTTGCCTCCGGAATGGAAGTCAAGCACCACGTCGGCGCGCGGCAGCAATTCACGGGTAAAATAATCGGCGATCTTCTGGGTCACCGTCCCATCAGGCCTGCCGGGATAGCTCCGGTTCATATTGCCCTGGTCAATGGGTGAGGTGCGGGTACCGGCACAAAAGGCCGGGTAGTTCATTGCGGGAACAATAATCACCGTACCGCTGACACTGGCGACATCGAGGGTGCGGGCGAGATCGAAAAGAGCTATCGGCCCTTCGTATTCGTCGCCATGGTTACCGCCTGTCAGAAGAGCCGTCGGCCCCTTACCATTACGGATGACCGCAATGGGGATCATTACTGATCCCCAGGCCGAATCATCGCGGCTGTAGGGCAGGCGCAAAAAGCCGTGCTGCACACCTTGCTTGTCGAGGTCGATGGTTGGTGTGACAGGCGAAGGCCCGAGTGTTCCTGACTGCATTTTGGCCTCAGTTTTTGACGAAAAGCTTGCGCGGCACATTGGCAAGACATTCAACGCCGGTTTCGGTGATCAGGATACTTTCGGTGATCTCAAGGCCCATTGTCTCAAGCCACAGCCCTGTCATGAAATGGAAGGTCATGCCCGGCTTGAGCTCGGTCCTGTCCCCGGGACGCAGGCTCATTGTGCGTTCACCCCAATCCGGCGGATAGGAAATGCCGATCGGATAGCCCGTGCGATTGTCCTTGACGATGCCGTATTTCTTCAGAACCGCGAAGAACGCATTGGCAATGTCTTCACAGGCATTGCCCGGCCTGGCCGCAGCAAGACCCGCCTCCATGCCTTCGAGCGTAGCCTTTTCCGCATCGAGGAATTGCTGGGTTGGTTTGCCGAGAAACACGGTGCGCGAAAGCGGCACATGGTAGCGATTGTAGCACCCGGCAATCTCGAAGAATGTGCCTTCTCCAAGCTTCATCGGTCTGTCGTCCCAGGTGAGGTGGGGTGCCGAGGCATCTGCGCCCGACGGGAGCAGAGGTACGATAGCCGGATAGTCGCCGCCGAAACCAGCTGTTCCGCGAATGCCTGCATCGTAGATTTCTGCCACAAGATCGCATTTGCGCATGCCAGGCTCGACCTTGTCGGCGATACGCTGGTGCATGGCTTCAACGATGCGCGCCGCCTTGCGCATGTAATCGAGTTCGGTCAGGCTTTTCACCGCGCGCTGCCAGTTGACGAGTGCCGTGCCGTCAACAAAACGGGCGTTGGGCAAATGTTTCTGCAAGGATGCGAATGCTGCGGCAGAAAACCAATAATTGTCCATTTCCACGGCAATGGTCAGCTTGTCCCAGTGGCGCTCGGCAAGGATCTTCGACAGGAAATCCATGGGATGGCGCTCTGTCGATTGAACATAGTGGTCGGGATAGCCGATGATGCTGTCATGCGCCAAATACGCTGTGCGTTTCGCGCCATTTGCGTCCTGCCCCCGGCCATACCAGATAGGTTCGCCTTCCGGCGGTACGATCACGGCCTGATGAACATAGAACGACCAGCCATCATAACCCGTCAGCCACGCCATATTGGAAGGGTCGCTGCAGATGAGAAGATCGATGCCGCGCTCTTGCATCGCCGCGCGTGTCTTCTGCAATCTTTCGGCAAATTCCTGCCGGGTAAATTTTAGATTTGGCTCGATCATACTCCGTTTCCTCACTCTTGGGCCGAAACCCGTATCAACTTTCAAAATTCGTCCCGGCGTTCGCCAGCCTGGCGCGGTCGCGGGCGAGCGTGGCAATGGCGGTGTCCTGTACGCCGGTGCCCGTCAGATCGGCAATGGTGATCGCTTCTGGTGACGGCCTGCCTTGTGCCGATCCAGCAATGACGGCGCCGAGTTCGGAGAATGCTGTATCAGCATTCACCAGCCCGGCCTCGATGGCGTGATGCAGTTCACCGAGACGGCGTGTCTGTTTGAGGCTGTCAGCGATGTAGAGATCGGCCTTGGCGATAATGGCAGGATCAATCTCGTGCTTGTGCTCGGCGTCCGAACCCATGGCGGTGATGTGCTGTCCCGGTCCCAGCCACCCTTGCTGAAGGACTGGCTCTGTCGAGGGTGTCGTCGTCACGATGATATCCGCATCGTGGACTGCCTCTTTGGGGTCGCTCACTGCATTGACGGCAATGCCGAGCTTTTGCGCCAGTTCGCGTGCGGCTCGCTGCGCCTTGTCTATGTCGCGAGCCCAAATGCGTGCGTGCGTTATTGGACGGACGAGTGTTAGGGCTTCAAGTTGCAGGCGCGCCTGTACGCCGGCTCCGAATATCGTAGCGACGCTCGATTCCGGCCGGGACAAATGGCGAGTTGCCACGGCACCGGCCGCAGCGGTACGCACGTCGGTCAAATAGCCATTATCGAGCAGCAAGGCTTCGACCAGCCCTGTACGGCTGCTCAAAAGAACCATCATGCCATTTACGCTCGGGAGGCCGAGCTTGGGGTTGTCGAAAAAACCTGGACTGATCTTGATCGCGAAGCCGTCGATGCCTGGCACATAGGCGGTCTTCACGTCGACTTCGCCGCGATATTCCGGAATGTCGAGCCGCAGGATGGGGGGCATGGCCACCGCCTTGGTAGCAAGCGCTTCGAAGGCGGCCTCCACACAAGCGACGGCGTCGAGATCGAGCGACACGATCTTGCGCAAATCCGCTTCGGTCAGGATCGTCATGCGGGACATGGCACAGTCCTTTCGCTCGGGTCCGTTGCGCAGACAATGTGCCGGTGCTGATCCATATCCACATTGCGGCCGGAAAGAATGACGACGATCGGCCCTTTCGCCTGCACTTTGCCGGCAAGCAGGGCGCCGATGCCGACCGCAGCGGCTCCCTCGATAATCTCGCGCTCCTTTGCATAGGCGTGAGACATGCCTGCCGCGATTTCCGCTTCAGAAAGCAGGATCATATCGTCGAGAAGATCGCGAACCATTGCGAAGGTGAGGCGATTATCGAGCCCGATGCCTCCGCCAAGGGAGTCGGCCAGGCTCTCGCTCTCCTCGACGAGCACCGGCTTTCCGGCATCGAGACTGGCGCGCATCGCAGCACCCCGGCTCATCGAAACACCGATGATCTTCGTTGAAGGGCGCATTGCCTTGACTGCCGCAGCAACCCCTGACGCCAGCCCTCCGCCCGAGACCGGAACGAGCACGGTGTCGACGTCAGGCAGGTCTTCGACAATCTCAAGGCCAAGCGTACCCTGGCCGGCAATGATTGCGGCATTGTCGAATGGTGGCACCATGGTCAGCCCATCGTTGCGAACCAGCCGGTCGACCTCTTCTTGTGCGTCATCCTGCGATCTGCCGATGATGCGAATCTCGGCACCGAGACGGCGAATTTCCTCGACCTTGTTCTGTGGAACCAGGCACGACATGCAGACCACCGCCCGGATGCCCTCAAGCCGTGCAGCATAGGCAAGCGCGCGGCCGTGATTGCCGGTCGACGCGGCCACCACACCACGCTGCTTTTCCATCGCAGTCAGGTTGCCGAGGGCATTGGTTGCGCCGCGCAGCTTGAAACTACCCGTGGTTTGGCGGTGTTCCAGCTTGAGAATCACCGGCATCCGCATTTTTTCCGACAGGGAAATCGACTGGACGGCCGGTGTGCGCGCGACCTTGCCTTCGAGGGTGAGGCTTGCTCTCTCAATATCGGCAAGCGTTACAAGTTGGTGAGTCATGGCTTACCAACCCGCCATGGGCTGCGCCATCAGTCTGCCCAGTTCCGGACGAGGGGCGTTGTCGTCACAAATGCGAAGCGTTGCCCATGCTGTTGCCAGGTTGCTGCTGACGACCGGCTTGTCGATTGCCTGCTCGATCGCGTGAGCGACACCGGCGGCGCGCACCGCTGTACAGGAAATAAACAGCGCATCCGCGTCTTTGGCGGTTGCCTCGCGGGCTGCGCATATCAACGACTGCGGATTGATCCGCGCCATCTCGCGGTCATCCTCAAGGCCAAAGCAGGTGAAGCTGGCGATTTCGAAGCCCTTGGCGGCGAAATACTGGGCCATCGGCGTGCTGGTTTCGATCGTATAGGGCGTAAGTATGCTGATACGGCGTGCCCCGACCGCCTGCAATCCCCTGACTGTGGCCAACGGGGGCGTCACGACGGGAATCCCCGGCTTGGCGCGGTTGATCGCAGCTTCGATGTCGTCATCGCCAATGACGACGGAGGCAGAGGTACAGGAGTAGCAGATCACGTCCAGATCTTCGTCCGGAAGGATCAGTCGCGCACCTTCGGTGAGCGAAGGCTGCATGCGCCGAAGATTGTCCGGGGTTGTCGGATTGGCGTAGGGAATGCGCGCCGTATAGAGGCCGATACGGTCGCTGGCGACCATGCGCTGGAAGTCCGGCTCTGTCGTATGATCTGTTGCGAGAATGACGAGGCCGACACGCTTTGCGAGCGGGCGATCGTCGAAATCAAGCGGCATTCCGGTTTGCCGGATCGTCGGAAAGACATCCATGATCATGCTCCTCAATCAATCCTGCCATAGCGGCGTTCAAGCCAGCGCAATCCGACCACCGAAATCAGACTGATGATCAGGAAAAATGCGCCAACCAGGGTGATTGGTTCAATGTAGCGGTAGTTGTAATTGGCAATACTGCGCGCCTGGTTCATCAGTTCAAGTACGGTGATTGCCGACAGAAGCGGAGTTTCCTTGAACATGGCGATGAAGTAGTTGGCGAGAGCAGGGATCATAGGCGGCAGAGCCTGCGGCAAGATGATCTGCGTCCAGGTTTGCATGGAACTGAGATTGCAGGCCTTGGCCGCTTCCCACTGGCCCCGAGCAACATTGTCGATACCGGCGCGATAGACTTCTGCCGTATAGGTCCCGTAGTGCAAGCCAAGACCGATCACGCCCGCCACGAGCGGCGAAAGGGTAATTCCGAGATCCGGCAGCACGTAGAAGATGAAATAGAGCTGGACGAGCAGCGGCGTGCCGCGAATGAACTCGGCGATGAAACCCATGGGCACCGATATCAGCCGGTTCTTTGATCGCCGGACAATGGCGATGACGAGCCCTATTATGGCAGCAACGATCGAACCAAGCAGGGTCGCAAGAATAGTGATCTTCACACCCTCGAGAAGGGTCGGAAGAATTTGAATGACGAAGGCCCAATCCCATTCCATTGCCGCCTCCTATGACCTGATACCGTCAAGGCCGCGCGTCAGATGACGCTCGAGGCCGCGTATGGCGAAGGAAATGACGCAGGCGATGGCAAAATAGAGCACAAGAATGGTCAAAAACGGAAAGAGCGTACTGCCGGTTTGCGCGCGAACCACTTGAGCCTGAAACGTCATGTCGGCGAGTGAGATAAGCGAGACCACGGCCGAACCTTTCAGCAATTCGATTGCGTTATTGCCGAAGGTTGGCAGCATCAGCACGAAAGCCTGGGGCAGAATGATATAGCGAAGTTTTTGCCAGCTATTGAGGTTGAGCGCGGTGCATGCCTCGTACTGTTCCTTGCCGATCGACTTGATGGCGCCGCGCACCACTTCAGCGGCATAGGCGCCGACATTGAGACCAAGTGCGAGAACGCCCGCCTGCAACGGGGTCAGCGACAACCCGAACAGGGGCAGGACGAAATAGGCCCAGAACAGTTGCACGAAGATCGAAGTACCGCGGAAAAACTCGATGTAAGCGGTTGCGAGCCAGCGCACTGGCGCGTAGCGAGACAACCGCCCGAGACCCGCGAGGAATGCCATGACAAGCGCGAGTGCCGAGCCCATCAGCGTCAGCTGGATGGTGACAATCGCGCCGTCGAGAATGAGTTGCAGATAGCCGGCCCATTGGCCCATCGACTTGCCGCCTCTTTGCTGGAACTACCGGGAGACCGCTCCGCGATCAGGCGGAGCGGTCGCAAGCCACGCGGTTACTTGGCCGCGCAGAGCTTTTCGCGTGTGGTCGACATTGCCGCCTGTGCCGAAAATCCATAGGGCTCCACGATCTTAGCGAATTCACCCGACTTCTTCATCTCGGCCAGAACCTTGTCGAACTCGTCGCGAAGCGCCGTGTCGCCCTTGCGGAACGCTGCGCCGTCACAATAGACCGGAGCACCCTGGACCGGAGCAATCACCTCAAGGTTCGGGTCATTGGCTTTCTTGACGAGATCGTTGATCGACAGGACCGGCAGCGAATAGGTGTCGATGCGGCCATCCTGCAGCATCTTCAGACCGCTCTGGCCGTCCGGAACGACGATGACACGATCGCGGGGTACACCTGCTTCGAGCGCCAGGCGTTCTTCAGTACCGCCGCCTGGTGCGCCGATTGTGGCCTTTGCGTCCTTGGCGATGTCGGCATAGCTCTTGAACCCTTTCGGATTGCCCTTCTTCACCAGGAATGCTTCCGCGTCGCAAAGGATCGGTTCGGAATAGGAAACGGCTGCGCAGCGTTCCGGCTTCATGAACAGACCGGCGGTTACAACATCATGGCGGCCCGCCTGAAGACCGGGGATCATCGCGCCATATTCCGAAATCGACGCGACGACGTCATTGACGCCGAGCTTCTTGAAGACGGCCCGCGCTACGTCCGGTGCAGCGCCAGAAACGGTGCCGTCTGCCTTCACGGCTGTAAATGGTGGTTCATTGGCAATGGCGATGCGGGCAAAGCCCTGCGCCTTCAACTTATCCAGTGCTTCGTCGGCCTTGGCCGGCATGGACGATACCAATGCCGAAAGTGCGGCTGCCCCCAAAAATGCGCTTATTGCTTTTCGTTCAATCATGTTCCCAGCTCCTTTGGTTTTCTTGTGTCCCAACTCGCCAGCGGTCGTGGCTTCAGACACGAAGACCGGCGGCGATGATCTTTTTCAGGAAGGCCTGTGTCCTTTCCTGCTTCGGATGTCTGAATATTTCGTCCGGCTTGCCGTCCTCGACGATACGTCCGCGGTCGAAGAACAGGACGCGGTCGGCGAAATCATGGGCAAAGCCCATTTCATGGGTGACAAGAAGCATTGTCATGTCCGTCTCGCGGCAAAGCTTCCAAAGGACATTCAGCACTTCCTCTACGAGCTCAGGATCGAGTGCTGACGTGACTTCATCGAAAAGCATGATCTTCGGCTTGAGAGCAAGGGCCCGCGCAATAGCGACGCGTTGCTTCTGGCCCCCGGACAATTGGGAGGGCATGGATTTCGACTTATCGGCGAGCCCGACCATGTCAAGAAGTTCCATCGCATGCCGCTCGGCATCCTTGCGCGCGACACCCTTGGTCAGCATCGGGGCGAGGGTAACGTTGTCGAGTACGCATTTGTGCGGAAACAGGTTGAACAGCTGGAATACCATACCGATCTTCTCGCGCATCTTGTGGAGATGCGCTTCGTCAGCTGGCTGCAACCTGCCGTTGCGTTGCATCTGGTAGAGATGATCACCATCGACCCTGATATCGCCGCCGTCGATGCCTTCCAATGTCATCAGGATGCGCAGGATCGTGGTCTTACCGGACCCTGACGGGCCAATAAGAGCCAGCTTCTCACCGGGCGCAACGCTGAACGATAGATCGTTCAAAACCTTGAACGCGCCGAAGCTCTTGCTGATGCCGTTGATCTCGATGATCGGCGGGCCGTTTAATGCGGGCATGCGTGTCTCCTCCTGGTTGAGACAGCCTCATGCGCATAACGATGGGAGACTTATCAAATCATGTCAATTGTAAAAATTAAATCATGACAATATAGGTGATCGTGCTGAAATTTCAGGCGAGGCGGCTAAATCGCAAGCAACAGATGTTCCTGGTCTCCACGCAGCAGATTGGCCACCATTCCAAGTCCCGAGCGCAATTCGGCCTCAGTTGTCGAACCGAGCGAGATACGAACGGCGGGATGCCATTGCTCTTGTGAAATCCGGAATGATGCACCGGGCGCTATTGCGACGCCTTGCAGCCGCGCATGAGCGACGAAGGCTTCTTCAGTACGTTCTGCGGTCAATGGCAACCAGATATGGAGGCTCTGGGGATGGGAGAGAAATGGAATGCCGGCCAGAACTTCCGATGCCGTGGCGTGTCTAGTTCGCAACGCTTCCCGCTGCCAATTGACAAGTTCAACTGCAGTCCCGTCCGAGACCCAGCGGGTTGCGATCTCGGCGATGATCGGCGTTGCCATCCAGTTCGAAACGAGATGGCGATTGGCGACCGCAGCGACGTAGCGATCCGGCGCGACCAGGTAGCCAATGCGCAGTCCGGGTACCACGATCTTGGTAAAGCTGGTGAAATAAAGGGTGCGTTCCGGTGCGAGGGCCGCAATCGGAGTGGGACGGTCCTCGACGAGCGGACCGAGCACATCGCTTTCGATGATGGCAATGTCGTGCCGACGCGCGACTTCGACGATCGCCGCGCGCCGCTCCAGTCCCATAAGCGTGGCGGTTGGGTTGATCACGGATGGCTGCACGAAAACCGCGCGAATTCCATGTTCGCGGCAGCATTCGTCCAGGGCTTGCGGAATGATGCCCTGATCGTCGATCGCGAGGCCTTCTAAAGTCAGGCCGAGATAGGATGCAAGAGGCGTCAACGTATGATGGCCAATGCCCTCAGTCGCGACTTTCGATCCGGGTGGCGCGGCACTCATCAGCGCAACCGTCATTGCTGCTGTCGCGCCATTGGTGAGGCTGATGTTCGAGCCGGGCACATTAAGCCCACAGGTGCGCAGCCACTCGACGGCGACGGCGCGATGACGCGGAAAAACGACATTGGGGCGGAAGGAAAGTGCCGAGCTTGCCGGCAGATTTTCCGCCAGCCAGCCAAGCGCCTTCTTCATGCGCTCCAGGTGCATCGGCTCGCAGATCGGTTTGAGGATCGACAGATCAATGACTTCGCCAAGTCTCTCGGGCAGGTAGGGTGGATCCGGCTCGCGCCGAAGTGAACGCACGAAGGTACCGCGCCCGGTTTCGCCGGAAATCAGATTGCGGCGGATGAGTTCCTCATAGGCGCGGCTGACGGTCTGGACCGAGAGGCGCAGTTCATCTGCCATCTGCCGATGGGTCTGGAGACGGGCGCCGCTTTCGAGTTTGCCATCGGCAATTGCACGTGCAATCTGTTCGGCCAGAGACAGATAGGCCGGGCGGCGGAGTGTAGTTGGATCTGGACGCCATAATGTCATGATTTATAAGTGATCCAAGTCAGTGCAATTGACAATCGAAAAATCACAACGTCATGGTTATTGGACATAAAATGGGCAGGACATGACATCGCTAAAGCTCGATCCGATCGATATTCGCATCCTCGACGAAATCCAGCGTGAGGGCCGGATCACCAAACTTGCGCTGGCCGAACGCGTCGGAATTTCACCAACTCCCTGCTGGACACGGCTGCGGCGGCTGGAGAAGGCGGGCATTATTACCGGTTATCACGCCCGACTTGCCTTGCGATTGGTCACGCCCGTAACCACTGTGCTAATGGAAGTAACGCTTGGGGCCCATCGCCAGGCGGATTTCGATCGCTTTGAACGGGCGATCAAGACGATCCCGGAGGTTGTGGCCTGCTGGTCGGTCGGTGGCGGCGTGGATTATGTATTGAAGGTCATGGCGCGCGACATCGATTCCTATCAGCGTCTGGTCGACAGCCTGCTGCAGCGCGAAATCGGCATCGACCGCTATTTCACCTATATCGTTACCAAAACGGTCAAGGATGACACGGTGCTTCCCGTCGCGGACCTCATAACGGCGGCCGAGCCGATCTAGTCTATTTCTCTCCATATCAATGTTGATGAAGATAATCTCTCTTCGATAACACCAGGAAACAGCCTCTCTCTCCTTTGGTTCATGCGAGGCTTGTGACCGAGTATTTTTCGGGAGAGCTGCATGTCCGCCCATTTCGCACGACCAGACCGCCATCCGGCCCTCGAGGGGCTGCAAGACCGTCGCATGCTGCGCGAACTCGCCTACATCGATGGGCATTGGACCGCCGCCGACGCTGGCCAGACGTTCGAGGTCAACGATCCGGCATCCGGCGCGGCGATTGGCTGGGTGTCAAAGCTCAACTGCGAACAGACGGCCCTTGCGATCGATGCTGCGGCCAAAGCCGTCCCTTTGTGGCGGGATCTCTTGCCTCAGGAGCGCACGGCCAAGCTGCGGCGCTGGTATGAGCTGATCCTTGAGGCTAAGGAAGACCTGGCGCTAATCATGACGCTCGAGCAGGGCAAGCCGCTCAAAGAATCGCGGGGCGAAATCGACTATGCCGCCTCCTTTGTCGAGTGGTATGCGGAAGAAGCCAAGCGTCTCAATGCCGAAGGCGTAACCAGTCATCTTCCGGGCGCCGAGATGATGGTCCGGCGTGAGGCGTTAGGGGTCGTTGGTATTGTAACCCCCTGGAATTTTCCGTCGGCAATGCTGACACGCAAAGCCGCGGCGGCTTTGGCGGCAGGCTGCACGATCGTCGCTCATCCATCGTCGGAAACGCCGCTCTCCGCATTGGCATTGGCCGAACTTGCCGATCGCGCGGGAATTCCGGCGGGGGTTTTCAATATTGTCACCGGCGATGCCGCGACCATTGTCGGACGCCTTTGCGAAGATGCACGCGTTCGGGCGCTGAGCTTTACAGGATCAACTGAAATTGGCCGGTTGATTGCCGCGCAGTGTGCGCCGACTATGAAAAATCTGATCATGGAACTCGGCGGCCATGCCCCGCTGATCATCTTTGCGGATGCCGACATCGACCGCGCCGTGGACATCGCCATCAATGCCAAATTCGCAACGTCAGGCCAGGATTGTCTCGCTGCCAATCGAATCTATGTTGAACGCCCGATTCACGATGACTTTTCTGCGGCTTTTGCCAGGAGATTAGCAGACCTCAAGGTCGCCTCTGGACTGACTTGCGATGCCGATATCGGTCCCTTGATGCATGAGCGTGCGGTGAGGAAGGTCGAGGAGCAGGTTGCTGATGCCGTGAAGCGCGGGGCGCGCTGCGTTGTCGGCGGCAGGCGTCACGGGGCGGGGGAACTGTTTTATGAGCCAACACTTCTGACCAATGTCCCGGACGATGCGCTGATCATGCGCGAGGAAACCTTCGGTCCGGTGGCGGCGATCAGCACATTCGATACCGAGGATGAAATTGTCGCACGCGCCAACAATACCGAGTACGGCCTCGTTGCCTATGCCGTCACCAAGGATGGCGCGCGCATGCTGCGCCTTGGCCGCAAACTCGAATACGGCATGGTTGCGATAAACCGCGTCAAGATCACCGGTGCGCCGATTCCGTTTGGCGGCATCAAGCAATCCGGTCTTGGCCGGGAGGGCTCGCGCCACGGGATCGAGGCGTTCACCGAACTCAAATATCTTTGCATCGACACCCAGTAATTTTGACTAAGAACAAGGATTCATCATGCTTGACCGCTCGAACGAACTGAACGCCTGGGACCGGGATCACTTTTTTCACCCTTCGACGCACATGGGCACCCATGCGCGCGGCGAAACACCGACACGGGTCATTAAGGGCGGCGAGGGCGTTCACATCACCGACAGCACGGGGCGGACCAGCATCGATGCGTTCGCGGGGCTCTATTGTGTCAATGTCGGTTATGGCAGGCAGGAAATTGCCGATGCGATTGCAAGGCAAGCCAAGGAACTTGCCTATTACCATGCCTATGTCGGGCATGGCACGGATGCCTCGATCACACTGGCCAAGATGATCATCGACCGCGCGCCACAGGGCATGACCCGTGTCTACTTCGGGCTGTCCGGATCCGATGCGAACGAGACCAATATCAAGCTCATCTGGTATTACAACAATGTGCTTGGGCGTCCGGAGAAGAAGAAGATCATCTCGCGCTGGCGCGGCTACCATGGATCGGGCGTCATGACCGGCAGCCTGACTGGCCTCGAACTGTTCCACAACGCCTTCGATCTGCCGCGTGCCCCGATCCTGCACACCGAAGCACCCTTTTATTTCCGCCGTGAAGACCGCGCGATGAGCGAGGAGCAATTCTCGCAACATTGTGCCGACAAACTCGAAGAGATGATCCTGGACGAAGGTCCGGAGACGATTGCCGCCTTCATCGGCGAGCCGATCCTTGGTACGGGCGGCATTGTTCCGCCGCCGTCACAATACTGGCAGAAGATCCAGACCGTCCTCAACAAGTATGACATCCTGCTCATTGTGGATGAGGTCGTTACCGGGTTTGGCCGTCTCGGCACCATGTTCGGTTCGGATCACTATGGGATCAAGCCGGATCTGATCACCATCGCCAAGGGTTTGACCTCCGCCTATGCGCCGCTTTCAGGTGTGATCGTTTCGGATAAGGTATGGCAGGTGCTGGTGAAGGGCTCCGACATGCTCGGCGCGCTCGGCCATGGGTGGACCTATTCGGCGCATCCAATCTGCGCAGCCGCCGGTGTTGCCAATCTGGAGCTGATCGACAAGCTCGATCTCGTGACCAATGCCGGTCAAACCGGTGCATATTTCCGGGGACAGCTGACCCAGGCGCTTGCGGATCATCCGATCGTCGGCGATGTCCGCGGCGACGGAATGCTGGCAGCTGTCGAATTTGTTGCTGACAAGGACGATCGCAAATTCTTCGATCCGGCATTGAAAGTCGGGCCCCGTATCGCGACCGCATTGGCGGAACGTGGTGTGATTGGCCGGGCGATGCCGCAGGGCGACATTCTCGGTTTTGCACCGCCACTGTGTCTGACACGCGACGAGGCAGATATCGTCGTTAAGGCCGCGACCGATGCCGTTAAAACGGTCGCCAGCACACTCTGAGGCGATGACCATGATGCATGAGAAGTTTCCAAAGACCATGACTGCGGTTCAACTGGTCGGCCATGGCGGTCTCGACAAGCTCGTCTACAGCAAAAACGTCCCCGTCCCCGTACCGGCAGCCGGTGAAGTGCTGATAGCAGTCACCGCCTGCGGCATGAACAATACGGATGTCTGGGTGCGCGAGGGTGCCTATGGAACGGAGGAAGACGCAGGCGCCGTTTCGACCTGGCGGCGCCAGGAGCCCACGCTGACCTTTCCACGCATTCAGGGAACGGACATTGTCGGCAACATCGCCGCTGTAGGGGAAGGTGTGTCGCAGGAATGCATCGGCCAGCGTGTGATGGTGGACTTCTCCATCTATAATCGCGATGACGACAGCCTGGCCGACATCGATTACATCGGCCACGGCCGCGATGGCGGTTATGCAGAATATGTAACGGTTCCTGCTGAAAACGCTCACCTCGTTGACACCGGGATGAGCGATGTCGAGCTTGCCACGTTTTGCTGTGCCTATCTCACCGGTGAACAGATGCTAGAACGCGCTGGTCTTAAAGCCGGTGAGCGCATTCTCGTGACTGGTGCGTCGGGCGGTGTCGGATCTGGCATTGTCCAGTTGGCCCGGGCGCGGGGTGCCATTCCCTACGCGCTTGTTGCTCCCGGCAAGGAGCAGGCGCTCATGGATATTGGCGCGCAGGCCGTAATCACTCGGGGAACAGGAGACCTCGTCGCGGCGGTCAACCGTGCGACCGGCGGCAAGCCGATCGATGTCGTTGCCGATCTCGTAGGCGGCGCGATGTTCAATGACCTGTTGCGCATTTTGCGTGCCGAGGGTCGCTACACCACGGCCGGTGCGATTGGCGGCCCGGTCGTGCAACTCGACCTGCGCACTATGTATCTCAAGCAGCTCGCCTTGCATGGTTCGTCGCAGGGCACCAGAGGCGATTTCCGTCGCATCCTTCGCTACATAAAGGAAGGCAAGATCAAGCCACTTGTCGGAGGTGTCTACCGCCTCTCGGAATTCCACAAGGCGCAAACCGATTTCATGGCGAAGGGCTTTGTCGGCAAACTTGTGGTTGTCCCGGATTCTCAGTACGGCAGATCGAATATCGCCGCGTGCCGATCGTAAGCTAAGGAAGCCCGATCTATACGTAGCAGCCCAAGGGTCCTCGTGAACAAGGTCCGTACTAATCCGGCGAAATACAGTCGCCGGAAAATGCGTACACGTCGATTGGTTCGCCGACACCCCTCAACGGGAACAAGCCGAGATTCTCAAGCTTGGATTTGCACCCTGCCATCTCTACGAACGCCTTGGACAGGAGAACGGGACGTTTGATTTCCTTGGTCAAGCTCTCAAGCCGCGAGGCAACATTGACCGCCGGTCCTATCACAGTGAAGTCGAGACGCTTTCGCGAACCGATGTTTCCATACATCACATCGCCCACGTGGACCCCAATGCCGTAACCAAGTGGATCGCGTCCCTTTTGGATGTTTTCATGATTGAGCTCTGCCACTGCGGTCTGCGCTTCGCTGATCGCCCGCAGCAGATTGGCGCAGGCCATTGGATCGGTGAGAGGAAAAATCGCCAGAAGCCCGTCCCCCATGAATTTCAGAATTTCCCCACCGTGTTTCTCGATTGGTCCTGACATCGCGTCGAAATAGCCGTTCAACAGTTCGATGACGTCATCCCGGGGCCACAGGTCCGATATTGCTGTGAAATTACGCAGATCACAGATCAGGATGCCAGCGCCGACTGTGACGCCACTGCCGCGGGTGGTGGCGCCCGCGAGGATCTGCTCACTCGCATGGGGCCCGACATAGGTTTCCAACAGCGTGCGAGCGAGGCGGTTCTTCAATCTGATCTCGCTGACGAGCGCCAGTGCCGGGAGGAGGTCAGCGAGGATTGTTATGTGGTCTTCGCTGAAGCCGCCGGTCCTGTCAGTTGCGAAGGTGACGACGTGTCGCTTGTCAAGGGTATGATCGAGCGGCCAGGCAATGTAATCGGTATAGCCGTCGGCCCGCAATTCGTCATAAAGCGGGTATTGCGGGCCATCCTCATCAAGCCGTCGCCGGACCACCGATGCTCCACTGTTGATTTCGTGTAACGGGCTGTTCAAATACTGGTCGGTTTCTTCAACGCCGTAGTCGAAGGTGCGTATCTCCGCTTCCGCCAATCCTTTCCGCCACAGGATCCGGGCACCAATCCATTGAGGATGATTCGTTCTGAAATGAAGGGAGGCCCGGGTGACAGGCACGCCGGCGTCCAAGAGCCTTATGCACATCTCCACCAGTATGTTGTCGATAAAGCGTTCGTGCCGGGTTTCTGTTACCAACCAATCGAGTATTTTTCTTCTTCTCGTTGGCCAGATGCCTTCATCAGAGGCATCAAAGGTTGCGTTCAATAATGACGACATTGCAACGCTCCATCATAGTCATCGGGTCTGCATGACCCAGGCATCTACAGACCGAATCGAAACACGTGCTCATTGGCGCCAGGCCCCTAAGCAGGACGCGCGATCGGTAGCACTCTTTTCGTCTCGATAGCACCCTGTAGATTAAAAATCAGAAACGCGGATTCGCGCGCTATCCGGTCAGCATCGAGAAGGCGCACCAAATCATCCACACCGGCGACCGGGCGAGTATCGATCGCCAGAATGAGATCTCCGGCTCGAAGGCCTCCAAGATCTGCCGGGCTACCGGGATCTACGCGACGCAGCCGCACCGAGCTATCTCCCTGCAAGCCAGCATGCAGCGCGACACGACGCGGCAGTGCGACAGTATCGGCCGAAACGCCGATAAATGCGCGACGGACGCGGCCAAAACGCAGGATTTCGGAAACAACGAAGTTGGCGGTATTGGCGGAAACGGCAAAGGCGATGCCTTGCGCACCCTGAATAACTGCAGTGTTAACGCCAACGACCTCACCTGCCGACGATACGAGCGGACCGCCGGAATTGCCGGGATTGAGTGCAGCGTCCGTCTGGATGACATCGTCTATCATTCGCCCGTTTGCAGCCCGTACGGATCTGCCGAGGGCAGAGATTACTCCTGCTGTCACCGTCCACTCGAATCCGAGCGGATTGCCGATGGCAATTGCAACACGACCGCGTTTCAGGCGCTTCGAATCCCCCAGCTCTGCCCAAGCCGCAAGGCTTGTTTCCGCACGTATTACGGCGATATCCGTATCCGCATCCCGCCCCACGACGCGCCCTTCACAGGTGATTCCGTCAGGGGTCCTTATGCGCACCGCTTGCGCAGCTTCTACAACATGGTTGTTCGTGATGATCAGGCCATCGGGCGAGATGGCAAATCCCGAGCCGTGACCTCCGCGCCCTCCGAGTCGCTCAATATGGCTGACCGCTGGCCCGACGCGATCGACAGCATCGGCGACCGTCCGCGAATAAGCGTCGATGAGATCAGCGTCATCTTCCGGCAGGATTTGTTTGTCTATGAAGCCCATTGGATAGCCCTTCGCACGCTTTGGTGACACCAGACGTGCGGAGAACAGCTGGCCATGTTCCAAAAGGGGAGGTGGCGCGGTCGCAACCGGGGGCGTCTCGCAATCACGCATGATAGACGGATTGTAACCGTAATATGGTCGTCAATGTCCGCCAATCAAGTGGCACGGGCAAGTGCCTGACAAGGGGGTTTGAAGGCGTTGCGCTTCTTGTAAAAGCGGCGTGTATTCCAGCAGTATGGCACCGATGATCTTACCCGGCGATTCTTCCACCGGCACAGCAGCTGGATGGGGCTTCAAAAACGTGCCCCGCCGTAGAAGGGCAGGGCACGCCGTTTTTTGATCAATGCACGGTGAAGTAGTTGTCCGGATGAGCCTGGACATCGTCGGAGCTGGTATTCACCAGCGTTACGGAATCACCGTGGCCAAGGTCGACGACGGTGTCATTGCCGACCTGAGTAACACGGGAAGCCAGGTCATCAGGCGACTGAATATCCTGACCATTGATGCCGCTGGAGATTTGGAGGATGTCTTCACCAGGGGTAAAGTCAAGCACGACGTCACTGCCGCCGCCGCCATTGAACACGAACACGTCGTCGCCTGCGCCGCCCGAGAGGGTATCAGCACCGGCACCGCCAACAAGCGTGTCATTGCCTTCGCCGCCCGAGAGCGTGTCCTTCCCGGCACCGCCTAGGAGCACATCGTCACCGGCGTCGCCGTTGAGGGTATCAGCGCCGTGCTCACCATAGAGAATGTCGGCTCCGTTGCCGCCGGAGAGGGCATCATTGCCCTTTTCGCCCAACAACAGGTCATTGCCATCATCACCAAACAGCGAGTCGTCTCCCTTACCACCGAAGACCACGTCGTCACCACCTTGGGCGTGGATGAAATCGTCAAAGCGGGAGCCAAACAACACGTCGTCATAGGCGCCACCTTCTAGAGTAGCCATCTGCTTCTCCTTCTGTCTTGCTCTGTGTTTACAACTGCCGGAATGCTCCGGCGATCGATGCCTTGTCATCGTGCAGTGCACAGGACATGGCTCCCCAAACTAAGAATATAAATGTGGCATTCTATAATAACAATTTATTAAATTGTGTATTACGGCGGCTAATTTTAATATACATTCCGCATTGTAAATTAAGACTTTTGGTTATATGAATTAGAACTGGAAAAAATTTATTTCAGAATTTGAAATATTACATAAAATTGCGTTGAACGGGCGTCGGATTATTGAGTAGCTAATCTTTGCAACCAAAGATTGTATTTTAATATCTTTTCGGGATGGGTCACAGCGGGTTCCACTACAATTCAGCGGATATCCTGATTCCGATGATGAGAATCCCCAATCGGCCCCGCAGTTCAAGGATGAAATCGACTCCCGCTCGCATGTTTGAGGATCAGTTGATATTCGTGCCAGATGAGCACCATGACGAAAATGTCGAAGACGGTCAGGGCGACCATGCCGAAGCTTTGTGTGTAGGCATAACGGTAGAGCTGATAGATGATGAAAAGGCCCAGAACGAATAGAGATGCCGGGTAGGCCCAGAGCTTGTTGCGAAGCAGGCACACGACAAGGA
>NZ_JBBNAN010000509.1:0-2963 GCF_037994405.1 Phyllobacterium sp. | reverse complement strand
AGACCATCCGGGCGGCCCTGCTTTATGCCGACCTGCGCGGCTTCACCGAGTTGTCGGAGTCGACCGAGGCGAAGGAGGTGATCGCTGCACTCGACGCCTGGTTCGACCGCATCGCCGGTGCCGTCCATGCCTTCGGCGGTGAGGTACTAAAATTCATTGGCGACGGCGTGCTGGCGATCTTCCCGATCGGAGAGCGTGATGCTGCCGCCGCATGCGATGCGGCGCTGCGCGCGGTCGCCGCCGCACGCGCCGGCATGGACCACCTCCATCACACCCGCGTCGCGCAAGGCGTGCCGCCTCTTTCGTTCGGCACGGCGCTGCATCTCGGCGAGATGCTGTGGGGCAATATTGGCACTGCCGACCGGCTGGATTTCACCGCGATCGGCCCCGCGGTGAACCTAGTGAGCCGACTGGAGGGCCTGTGCCGACCGCTCGGCCGCACAGTGTTGCTCTCCGGCACTTTTGCAGCGCAAACGACGCAGCGACTCATCCCGCTCGGCGAGCACAGGCTGCGCGGCATCGCCGCGCCGTGCGCGGTGTTTGCGCTGCAGTAGTGAAATGCCGCGCCTCTCTCGTGCGCTGCTCGTCCGAATTGTCACCAATAAATTCCACTTTTTGCTCCAAAAAGTCCCACAAGGGCGCAACGCCAAATCGTGGCGGGATCCAAGTTCGCCAACGCAATCGGTCGTTGGTGTTACAAATACCCAAAACAGAACAAATAGGCGGTTCGACAGGTTGCCAAGCCTCCTAACGGCGGAGCTGCGGGGCGGATAGTCTTAAAAGCTTCTGACCCGATGGTCAGTCGACATTCGAAGGCTGAAGATCAATTCAAACGTCATCTACGAGCAGCAGCTCGCCGGATTTACAATAGAATGTACAGGTCATTTCAACCTGGTCCATGATCCACGTACAAACGCCAGCTGCTTTGCTGAATGTAAAGTAATCGGTCTCTCCTAGGCTGTGCGCTTCGAGTGCTTGCCCGGCGGCATCTCGATTTGCCCCAACCGAAATTTCATAGGTTTCGTGAACGGCCGCTGACGAGAGCTTGTTGCCTTTGATGTCGAAGTCAGTGCTGACAGGTAAACTGGAATTGGACGGCGTCAATTTACGCCTCAGCCTTAGATCGTCGCTGCAAAAAACGCACCAGCCGCGAATTTCGGCCTCTTGCCAATAATATTACTATATTATAATAGTTTTATTGAGGTCTGGAGGGATCTTAGGAAATTGACCTAAATCGGGAGGAATAATCATGTCGTTCATGAAGAGAATTCTGCTTGCCAGTACGGTTGCCGTGTCCTTTGCTGGAGTCGCGGCCGCGGCTGACCTTACGGTTGGCTTCTCACAGATTGGATCGGAGTCCGGCTGGCGTGCTGCCGAGACCTCAGTTTCCAAAATCGAAGCGAAGAAGCGTGGGATCGATCTCAAGATCGCAGATGCACAGCAGAAACAAGAAAACCAGATCAAGGCGATCCGCGGCTTTGTCGCTCAGGGTGTCGATGCCATTTTTGTTGCACCCGTCGTCGCAACAGGCTGGGACACGGTCCTCGCTGAAGCCAAGGAAGCCGAGATACCGGTCATTCTGCTCGACCGGACGATCGAAACTGCCAATGACGGTCTTTATTTGACGGCGGTAACGTCTGATACAGTGCATGAGGGCAAGGTAGCGGGTGAATGGCTTGTCAAGACGGTCGCGGGCAAGCCCTGCAACGTTGTTGAACTGCAGGGAACAGTCGGATCGAGTCCAGCTATCAACCGCAAGAAAGGATTTGAGGAGGGCATTGCACCCGCTTCGAACATCAAGATCACCCGCAGTCAGACGGGCGACTTCACCCGCGCCAAGGGCAAGGAAGTCATGGAAGGCTTTCTTAAGGCGGAGAATGGCGGCAAGAATATCTGTGCGCTCTACGCGCACAATGATGACATGGCCGTTGGCGCGATCCAGGCAATCAAGGAAGCCGGCCTGAAGCCGGGCAAGGATATCCTCGTTGTCTCCGTCGATGCTGTGCCGGACATCTTCAAGGCGATGTCGGAAGGCGAGGCGAACGCCACGGTCGAACTGACGCCGAACATGGCAGGACCAGCATTCGACGCCCTGAAAGCCTACAAGGAAAGCGGCAAGGCGCCGCCGAAGTGGATCCAGACAGAGTCCAAGCTCTACACGCAGGCAGATGATCCCAAGAAGGTCTACGAAGAGAAAAAGGGACTGGGGTACTAATCACTCCATCGTGGCTGGCCGTCCGGATCGGGCGGCCGGTTCTACCGACAAAACCGCTCACGGGAGAGGGCGCTATGACGGACGATCCGGTTCTGCTGGCCGCTCGAGGCATATGCAAATCTTTTATTGGCTTCAAGGCGCTCGACGCTGTCAATTTCACCATTCGGCAAGGTGAGACACATGCACTGCTGGGCGAGAACGGCGCGGGCAAATCAACGCTGATAAAGGTGCTCACCGGCGTACATCAGCCGGATTCGGGCGTTATAGAGCTTGACGGGCACCCAATGCACGTCCGTGATACGCTACAGGCCCAGAATCTCGGCATTGGCACGGTCTACCAGGAAGTAAACCTGCTGCCAAACATGTCCGTTGCGGATAATCTCTTCGTTGGCCGTCAGCCGATGCGCTTCGGGTTGATCAATCGCCGACTTATGGAGAAGCGGGCGCGCGAACTGCTCAGCCAATATGCCCTTCACATCGATGTTTCGTCGGATCTGTCCCGCTATTCGGTCGCGGTGCAACAGCTTGTCGCGATCGCACGCGCGGTCGATATGTCCGGACGTATTCTCATTCTCGACGAACCGACGGCAAGTCTTGACCGCCACGAAACTGAAATCCTGTTTGCAACAATCAGGCAGCTGAAGCAACGCGGGCTCGGAATCGTCTTCATCACGCATTTTCTCGATCAGGTTTATGAGATTTGCGACCGCGTCACCGTACTGCGCAATGGCAGACTTGCCGGATCGGC
>NZ_JBBNAN010000508.1:0-2441 GCF_037994405.1 Phyllobacterium sp. | reverse complement strand
GAACAATTGAACCCCTTACCTCGTTGTTTGAACTGACAGACAATAAGTTGGTCCTTTATAGTGGAGGCCTATCATGGATTTCACCACGCTTCTGATTATCCTCCTTATTATTTTATTGCTTGGAGGGCGGCTGGTATGGCCGCGGGAGATGGTACTAAATCCTGGCGCTTGCTGACGGCGATCTGACTACTTGGAGACGCTGTTCGCGGCGCACTACAAAACCCAAGCCCCGCATCGCACCCGGCGATGGACCTGGCCGTTTTGCGCGAGAACGTTCATCGGGGGCGAAGAAGTGTCACGTTACCCGCGGGGTTATAGATGTACCGGAGCTCCTGGCCGCTGATTGCGTTGTGGCAATGCCCAAAACTTCGTTCCGTGAACATGGACGCACACCAAGCTGGCCAAGCGTTGACGGTTGCATCGGTCGAGGATGCATTTGAGTTTTTGCAGCGTCAGTGGCCGCACGACAGAGGCAGGAAATTCAATGCGGCCCAAAGGGCAAGCAGACCGTCGAAGCAGCTCCGGTTGCCAATCGTCGCAGCCGCGAATGAGGCAGGCATTCCGACGGTTCTCATCTTGATGTATTTTATTCTGCCGATCTGGCTGACTACCCGATTTGCTGACTGCCATCGTGCTTCGCACATCGAAACGACGCCAGGAAGGGTCGTTGATCCATCTCCTGATGTTCGCAGAGGTCGGTGTTCCATTGCTGGCGGCGATGTTTTCGAAATCAATGCCATGATCATCGGACTGATGATTATCGCCTTCTTTATTCATGAGGTGACGGCCATATGGACTCAGCTTCCACCGCGAGGATGGCGACATCAATCGAGCAGTCCGTGCGCAGCTTTTAGGAAATGATGCTGCTAACGGACCCAAGTGCGACACTCAGCCCAACCCGTGGATTATTTTAAAGACCCAAGAATTTTTCGCACCCATCCCACTTCCGCTTGTTCGATTGGCAGAACCGGAAACTTGAACGTGTACACGGAGACTCTGCCGACCTCTTTGTCCAGGTCGTAGAAGGTAGCTTCCATAGCGATTGGGTTTGTTTGGTTGTACGACCTCAAGACTTGCAGCTGCTCAAATGTCGTCAGCCGAATTTCGACGTCAACCTTCGCATGTTTGGTGTTGATAGTACCGAAGTCAGCGGTCCTTCCCGCTACCACAATCGTTAGTTGGACCTCCGCAGGACAGCCTTTCAGGCTATCGCTGCGCCAGTCATCCGCGTGCGGAACAATTTCTGTCCTAAATCGCGTATATTCATTGCCAGCCAAGCCGCTCATCGACAGCGGCGATGTAACATAGAAATGAAGTTTCAGTCCGCCAGTGGTAAAGATCATTGCAAGCCCCGTTGCCCCTGAACCGGAAGATACCTCATCCGGATCGTGCACGTAATTAACCTTTTAGGTGCTTGCACTCTAAACTCTAATTACTTCAATGAGACTAACGTCATGCCGAGGACATCAATTAAATTACGCGTTTTCGGCTTTGCTTTTGAGCTTCGCCGCTAACACTTGCAGTGCCTCCGCAGGAGACAGTTTTGGAACACTTGATAATTCACTGTACATCTTGAATACAAGGCACGCATATCCTTAAAAAACGAGCTTGTCTTCACTGACGACTTTTCGACATCAGTCTTGAACGTCTCTATTTCAACCATCGCAAACTGAATTGACAATCATCAATATTCGCATGGCTAGATGACGGCGTTGATTGCTGTTTGCGGTCAATCTGCTGCAGACAGCTCCACCAATAACCCTTTTAAGTCCACGATATCCGACAACCCCAGCCGATTGGATCATCGCGAAGCGCGGGAAGATCCTAATCCCAGCCGACCGAAACGATGAGGAACCGATCATCCTCGGGAGGATCCGCGACGGCGAACATACAATCATTACGAAACCGTTCGCCGACGAAAGCGGAAGCCTTGTCGACATTTGGCTCACGGTCTCGCCCATTATAGACGCGCACGACATGATCATCGGTGTCTCAAAGATTGCCCGCGATATTACCGATCGGCGCCGAGCACAGGAAAAGTAGGAGCTCCTGCTTAGGGAAATGAATCACCGGATCAGGAATCTGTTTGCGGTGACGAACAGCATCGTGGGCCTGAGCGCTCAATCGGCCGATTCAGCTCCGACACTTGCGCCCACGGTCAGGAATCGTCTCGACGCGCTCGCCCGAGCCGACGCGCTGACCATCTCGGCCAATAGAAAAGACAACCAGCCTGCAACGACGCTGCATGCCACTATCCAGACGATCCTGGCGCCCTATGACGGCGACACGAATGGCACGGCAGCCCGCTTTGAAATCAAGGGGAGCGATGTGCCAGTGAGGGGAAACACGATCATACCTCTGTCGCTTTTGCTTTATGAATTCGCGACGAATGCCGCCAAATATGGCGGCCTGTCCACGCTTAGCGGACGTATTGATATCCG
>NZ_JBBNAN010000507.1:0-5227 GCF_037994405.1 Phyllobacterium sp. | reverse complement strand
GCTCTTCAGATCGTCGGCCAACTTGAAGCTTTCCGCCAGGCGGAAATTCGGCTTGTTATTGTCGAAGCGATTGAAGATGACAAGCGGCTCATAAATGAAATCGAGCGTGCTCTGGCGCGATGACGTTTGATTGAACGGGTTGAAGTTTCTCACCCATGTCGTCGCGGGCTCGATATTGGCGGTTAGTACGGTCTGCGCCACGGCAGGGTACGAAAGCAGTACAAGGGCGGATGCGACGGCGAGCAAACGGTTCTTGAACATATTTATTCCCCTGATTGGTTTTTGACTTAGCTTACGAGTGCACTGGCAAATATGTCTTCGACTTGGGCATGAACGTCAGCGACGTTCACCCTTTGTGATCCGAGGCGGGCCGCTGCGGCAGCGATGCGCCGCACAGCTGCAGCGCTCAACGGACGGGCAGCCTTTGCAGCGGCCGCACTGTCGGCAACATCGCCGTGGCTGTGCAGGGCAATGTCGTAACCGGCATCCAGCACCTGCTTCACACGTTCCGGCATCGTGCCTTCAAGCGCGTTCATGAAGATGCAATCGGAAATAAGGACGCCGTCATAGCCGAGATCGTTGCGGATCACGTCATGCATGATGGGCGACACCGAGGCAGGCTGTTCGTTGTCGTAGACCGAATAGACCACATGAGCGACCATGGCCCATGGCGTGTCCTTCAGATCGATGAACGGCCTAAAGTCCGTGGCAAGCAACATTTCCTTGCTCGTATCGACCAATGGGCGTTCCTTGTGAGAATCGAGTGTTGCCCTTCCATGACCCGGAATATGTTTCATGATCGGCATGTTTCCGGTCTCGAGCAGACCCTCGACAACTTCGCGGCCCAGCGTCGCCACGAGTTTGGGACCGGCGCCGAATGACCGTGCGCCGATGACCGCGCTCGTGGTCGGGAAAACCAGATCCAGTACCGGCGAACAGCCGCTGGTGAGGCCAAGCTCGCTCATCATCGTTCCCATGGCGCTCGATGAAAGGCGCAATGCTTTTCTCGCGAGCGCCAGATCATGGCGCGCCAGTTCGGCAAATTGACCGAAGCTGCGGAACAACGGCCAAGGCCCCGCATCGAGATGCTGGACGCGGCCGCCTTCCTGATCGGTGAAGACGGGGGCATCGTCGCGGCCGACCGCCTCGCGGAAGCTTTCGATCAGTGCCTTGACCTGGTTTGGTTCACGCAGATTGCGGCGGCCTACAAAGAGACCTAGGGGGTTGGTCTCCCGGAACAGGGCAATCTCATCCGGGGACAAGGTTGGGTTGGGGATGCCTACAAACAGGGCGAGAGGCGATTGTCTGGACAAGATGTTGACTCCGTGGATTGTGGCGGGGCGGGGCTCAAATTTTCTTGGCGCGCAACATGCCCTGGTAGATTCCCTTGTCGTCGGCAGGAATTGTCATGGCACCAACGGCATTGACGTAGAAATCGACAGGACCCGCATCGCCAATGATCGCGTAGGCATAGCCCATGGATTTCATGGCCTGCAGCGACGCGGAAAAGAGCGCGATGCCCACACCTTTGCCGCGACTATCTGGATGAACGCCTGTTGGCCCAAAAAAGCCGCGAGCAGTTGTGTCGTAACAGGCGAAACCGACCAGATTTCCGTGGTCGATGGCGATAAGGCAGGCGGATGGCTGGCGTGTGATGGCAACTGAGACTTCGCTGGCCCAGTTGTTGCTGAAATTATCGCGAACCCAATCAACGACGAGTTGCATTTCAGGGGGGAGGACAGACCGGATTTGCACATCGACACGACAGGCCTGCTCCTTAAGAATGGACAACCTGTTCGTATATAAGCTTACAAGCAGATCAGCCACGCGTCTCTCCTAAATTAAATTCCAATATTATGGAATATATCCCCTTTTAATGTAATAGATTTGGTTTTTTACGTCATCTTGTCAATCGCTTTATTATTGCCAAGGAGTGCTCTGCACCTCACCCCCGCAAGCGCACTCCGATTGCATCGTCTCATACAAGCAGGGTGAGTCGGTGATGGAGGTCGGCAAATCTCGAACAAGTCCTGAAGGCGAAGGGCCTTGTCGTTGTTTTATGACGCGGCAACGCACGAGCCTATTCAATCGGGAATGTGAAATAATCACATTCCCGGTTCTACCTGATGTGAAGGCCATGCCTATCGAACCGCACCTGCGCACGATCGCCGCCACAAACGTGCGATGCCGAGGAATTCGATGATATTGAACGACGTCATTGTGGCGGCGGGCTTATCGCGCTATCGATGTGTTGCTTGGTATTGCGACAGGGAGGGTTCACATGGCCAAAGGCACCGTTAAATGGTTCAATGCGACAAAGGGTTTTGGCTTTATCCAACCTGATGACGGCGGTACAGACGTGTTTGTCCATATCTCCGCGGTTGAGCGCGCTGGATTGCGCAGCCTCAATGACGGTCAGAAAATCAGTTACGAGCTCGTGCAGGACAAGAGGTCAGGCAAGACATCCGCTGATCAATTGAGCGCGCTTTGATGGTCTAGTCTGCAGTAGCACTTAGGAAGAAAATCCTGCCAGGAATAGAGGTGTTTCCATACGATACGTTTGGGGACGATGCGTCCTTGCACGAAACTGGTCTATTGCCCTTGAGTCAGTTCCGGATCGATTCCAGAGGCCTTTGGGGCGTCTTCGAGGCCGTTGCGTTTGATCTCAACGACACACTTTTTGCGGGCCGAGCATCGGCTGTAGGACCTTGTCGGCCCGCGCCCTCTAGCATGATCGCCGTCGTTTGCTCAGGTGTGTTACTGCTGCAACCCTGGATAGGCCCAGAGGCCCGAAACGCGCATCAGGTCGCGATAGATCACTAGACGCTCATCAGGTGACACCTTGGCTGCTTCTTCTATCGAAGGCGCGTCAAGTGCTACCACCGGCAAGACGTTTGCGGAAATGTCGTATTGTTTCAGGGCGTCCTCGAGCAGCGTCCGGGCACGGCGCATATGACTGGAGCTTGTCACGAGAATAACGCTGTCTGCGGTGTGGCGCTTGAGCAGGTTGGCGACGTTCAGCACATTGCCGACTGTATCCTTTGATTTGTCCTCAATGAGGATCCGGTCGCGGTCAATCCCGTGCTCGACTAGCCATTTCATCATCACATCACCCTCGGTGACGCCCGCCTGCGGCTGCCCGCCGGTAACCATGACCCGCGCCGTTGGATTTGTCTGAGCCGCCTTGAGCGCCACATCCAGCCGGTCGAGCAACGGCTTCTCGGCGGTGCCGTCCTTGGCCAAGGCATAACCGAGGGCGACGATCATCACCTTGCCGGATACAGCCGGAACTTCGGGATTCGGCTTCTCTGCCATGATCTGTTCGGCGCGCACAAAGCGCAGGCGATAGGCCTCGGCACGGTCACGATCGAGCCCTGACAGACCCTGATGGGCGAGAGAAGCCCCGGTTTCATCATTGCCAATCCGCGCGAGCGCCTCAAGCCAGGCCTGTGCTTCGAACGATGTCTGGTCCTTGGCCAGGATATCCTCATAGGTTGCCCGCGCGCCATCGACATTCTTCTGCAGGATTTGCGACGAAGCGACGGCGAAGCGGAAATCAAGCCGTTCCGGTGCCAGTTTCGAAGCTTCAGCGAAGGATTGCTCGACCACGTCATAGCGACCATGCAGCGTGATGCCCTTAAATATCTCGGCTTCCGCCTTTTTGACGTCGCCGCCGGTCCAGTAATACTGCATCCCCGTATCGACGAGCGTCTTGATCCGGGACGCATTCTGCTGATCGAACGCGAAGGATTGTACGGAAGTAGCAAGGAAAAGAAGGCCGGCAAAAACCGGAGGAACAATTGCATTCGCGACAGGAAACATCAGCGCTTTGAGTTTGGGTCCAAGTGGAACAATAACAGCTGACATGCGAATTCCCCCTCCAATTAAATAGATACCAATATCAATCCACTTCTTACAATCTGTCAAGACGATGGAGTGAACCGCGCCATTTTCGAAGATATTTATTGAAAATTGAAACCAAATCGCATACCAATATAATGCCAATTGCTGGTTTTACAGTTGAAAGAGAGGATCCGAACATGCGGGTCGCGGATCCCCGCATTTGATCTGAGAAATCAAATTGGTTTGCGTCGGCGGCGCCAAGTACCCAGTTGCAGATACGCAATGTGCATAAATCGAACGGCGGCGAAAGCTTGAACGGTTTCAATCAGAGCAATTCATGAGGTCCAGGTTCGTATCGATCCGGTCGCAAGGGCTCCCACCCAAGCCGACTGGTATTCGTTATCGGCATTCGGCTTCGCTCTACTCACTTGGCCATGGCGGTAATGACGCGCAGAAGACCATGGGCATCATCGCCGTGCTGCTGTTCTCGCAAGGTTATCTTGGAACCGAATTCAGAGTTCCGTTTTGGGTCGTGATTGCCTGCCAGTCGGCGATGGCTCTCGGTACGCTTTTCGGCGGCTGGCGCATCGTTCACACCATGGGGTCAAAGATTACCCGGCTTAACCCAATGCAAGGCTTCTGCGCCGAGACGGGCGGTGCGCTGACGCTGTTTGGAGCAACGTGGCTCGGCATACCTGTGTCGACATCGCATACAATCACTGGTGCCATAGTCGGCGTCGGAGCGGCCCGGCGAGTTTCAGCGGTGCGTTGGGGATTGGCCGGTAACATCGTCATAGCCTGGCTGATCACCATGCCGGCAGCTGCAATGATCTCAGCGCTGTTCTATTTTCTTGCTGGGTTCAGTCTGTAATCCTTGCGCGGTCGCAACATTGGCGCGGAGCGGGAATCGCTCTGGATCAGCCAAATGCTAACCTTGCTGGCATGCATATTTGCATCGTTTTCATTGATCAGCAATATTATGCCGGCGGAGCGGGCGCGCCGATGTCTTGGCGGCGGACATTCCCAAATACGACAACTCTTGTGTTGCCTGATCTCGAGCATGACAGTGAATTCTGATTGTTAAGTTTTCGCGTGGAAGAGCGCTAGCTTTTCCGCATTGCATCACATCGATGCGTGGGCGGGACTTCATTCGCAGTACATTGGTATTTCGATTAGCCGCATCTTTCCTCTCATGCCTGCAAGGCGAAGGCTGCCCAGGGGTGGCTTGATGTTTCCACGTCCAATGCAACAGGTTTTTGGAGCTCATTGGCTAAGACCGCAACGCCGCCGAAAATCGATGCGATGGTGAAAGGCGTCCGGACCGGCTTGCTTTCAAATGAATCCAGCATCAGCTCGGCACGACGGCCTGATAGACTTTTGAAAT
>NZ_JBBNAN010000506.1:0-13099 GCF_037994405.1 Phyllobacterium sp. | reverse complement strand
ACAATGCTGATCCGGACAAGCCACAGTACGCCGCGGAGGTTTTGGGACTTCGGTGGCTGAGGGCTTATTTCAGTGGCCCGCTAACTATCAACGATGCCATAGCCATTACGGGACTACGTGCTCATGACGTCATCCGAATTGGATACGCGTGGTTCAATTGGAACATTGAGCCAACTGTTGATCAAGTCGAAGCGCTGGAGACGATCGCCCTCGTGAAGGAAGAAATGGCGTAGAATGTTTCTGAGCGTTTAACACCGTTGTTAATTGTTAGGATTATATAACAATCGAGTTTCGTTGCTTGAGTGGAAAAATGCAAGAATTGTTGAGAAGACTTAGTGACCCGGATTGGGATGACATGTCGGACTATGTCGTGCATTTCACCCGAAAGACTCCCGACAACGATGCCGCGCACAATATGGAGAACATTCTGTTGGACGGTCGCATCGAGGCGCGGACAAAGTACGGCGTCGGACGATATTATCCCAGTTGTCCAAATTCGGTCTGTTTAAGCGAGGTGCCGACTTATCAGCTTTCGCGAATTAATCGACGTCGAGGAGCCTATGGCATTGGATTCACGAAAGCGTTTATCGGTGGCCTTGGTGGCGGTCCCCTATTCTATCTGAACGGGGACAGATACGACGCGATCGCGGCGCTGATGAAGGCTGCTGGCAATGATCCGAACGCTCCAGTCTGGAAACTTGTGCCGTACATCGACCATGTTTCAAACACTCACCAGTTCGATTGGGAGCGAGAGTGGCGGGTTCCGGCTGATGTTCCGCTCAAGCGGGAAAACATACGCTTCATGCTTATTCCAGAATCCGAACATGAACGCTTCGACGCCTATCGCTCAAGAAAGCACTCCGAGGGTTTGATGCCCTTATATGATTGCCCCCTGATCGACCATCGATGGCCCAAGGAACGAATTCGGGAATGTCTTGGCTGAACGGTCAGCGGTCCTTTGCGTCACTGACATCGCCGCCAACAGGGCGAGCGGCGTTCGTGGTCGCAGTCGGTCGCAGCGTTGCCCTTATAGGAGATCTGTTACATGTTTCGAAGATAAGAAAATTGAGAAGAAGTTCATTCAGCTGTTGCCGAACGTGCCAAGTTCAGTGTCGCAGTGGCTGCAAACGATAGCGCTGGAATCCAACAGGTTGCGCCGCACCGCGATCATGATCGTTTTGCAATTTGGGCACTCAAACTCCGAATAAGCAAAGTTTGGCATCTATGAACCAGCTGCTTTCCGCTTCCTGCCCAGTCCCATACTTTTTGCAAGCCGCGATCGCGCGGGCCATTATATCGGCAACATGGTTTTGAAAACATTTAGACATTCTGTTTAATGCTGCGGATGGCGTGGCGGGTCATCGGCGGTTCTCCTTGGACGTATCCGGGGGGGAGACTCTTTCTCCGATCTCAATGGTGCCGTGGAGTGTTTTTGCGATTGATCAGCAATTAATTTGACCAATATTGTGCAGTGCAGCAACCTTTGTCTCGCAACTGCGTTATTGGTGATCAGCGCCGTTCCGGTCGTTGACTGGAAAGGACGTCGCCATGAGAAATATCGCGGACACAATCAAACGCCTGAATGTCAGCCGAACCTTAAAATCGTCGCCTTTCGCATTAAACTCCAACACGCGTTTGCAGCCAATGTCCGACTTCGGCCAGAATCCCGGCGACCTGCTCGCATGGATCTATATTCCGACAACGTTCAAGCCGGGATCGCCACTTGCGGTCGTCTTGCATGGATGTACGCAAACAGCGGCCGCCTACAACCATGGATCTGGGTGGTCTGAGCTCGCTGACAGGCATGGATTTGCCCTGCTCTTTCCCGAACAACAGCGAAACAACAATCCGAATCTTTGTTTCAGCTGGTTTGCCGCTGCCGATACGACCCGGGGCCAAGGCGAGGTGCATTCAATCAGTCAGATGGTGGTCTCACTGATGGACAGGTATTCCGTCGATCGGACGAACATTTACGTCACTGGCCTGTCAGCAGGCGGCGCGATGGCTGCAGCGATGCTTGCAACCTATCCTGAAATGTTCAAGGCCGGGGCAATCATCGCGGGCTTGCCGTTCGGAACAGCGTCGAACGTTCCCGAGGCATTCGACCGCATGCGCGGCCACGGCGTCCAGGAAAGCCGCATTCTCGCTGACAAGGTCCGCCAGGCGTCCGACCACCAAGGTGCTTGGCCGGCGGTTGCGGTGTGGCACGGGACTGCAGATAGGACGGTGGATCCCATCAATATGGAAGCGATCATCGGTCAGTGGTGGCACCTGCATGAACTGAAGGACGCTCCAATCATCACATCGCAATCGCAGCGTCATCAGTGTCGCACCTGGAGCGACAACGGGGGTGTTACCCGCGTTGAGGCTCACATCATAAGCGGGATGGGCCATGGCACGCCGATTGAGTCGGGTAGCGACGGCTTTGGCACCCGCGGTGCTTTCATGCTTGACGTCGGCATCTCATCGACGTGGCATATCGCCAAGTCCTGGAATTTGATTGGCGAAAGCGAGATGCCAGCTAGCGAAGTGGCCGCTAAATCATATCCTCCTTCCGCAAGGGACAAAGGTACCAAGCACGTTAATCGTCCAGTGGGTAGCGTGATCGAAGATGCGTTGCGGGCAGCGGGCTTGATGAAGTGAAGCTTTCTTGGTCAAAACGAGGACGTGTGAAGCAGTGTCCGGACGGTGGGCGAGAATCGGTCTTCACGACCCCGTTTGATGCAGTCGGCGTCCAGGCAGCTATTGTCGTCCGTTCGAGCAATTCTTTGCTTGCCGCAGCAGCGAGCGCCATGCTCGGGTGCCGCGAATGGCAACGAATTGTCCGCGCATTTTTGACCCACTGTGCTACCGAATCTAATCCTCGGATCGCTGGACGCTCAGGCTGTTCCGCGCGACCATGGGCCTTATCGACAAACCCTCGGGCTTCCAGTCTCTGGAAATCTCGCCGCCGAGCTGTCCACTCACGGTCGCCCTGGCAAGAAGGGTTCCGAAACCCGCGCCATCGGTTTGGCGATCGACTGGTGGCCCGCCGCTTTCGCTCCAGGTCAGGATAAAATGATCGCCATCATCGGCGCAGCGCCATTGCCATCGGGCATCCGCGTGCGGCAACGGTGTGCCATCGGGCCAATAAAGTTTCCAGGACCCGCAGAATTCGCTCTTTCCCAGCTCTGGACTATTCCCCCACAGTTCGACCGCGGCCTTGTTGTACAAGGTGATCAGGCCGTTGGCATCCGTTGTATAGACGGCCTCGGGCAGCGCTTCGAGGATGTTCTGCACTGCCATCTCATTACGGAGCACTTGCAGCGGTGATTGTGGCCCGAAGGGAATGCCGGAGGGATGGGCACGGATATGGATCGCTTGATTGCTATGCTCGTCTCGTTGGATAGTCGACCAAGATACGGGCTTCCTTAGCCGCTTCGATGAAGGCCAACCTGCACTCGCTTGTCGTTTCCTTGCCGTCTAAGGCATCAAGGCATTTCTGCCTGGCGGTCTTGAGTTTCGCGCTGTCGTGGATTGGCCAGTTCATCAACAAGCATTCGGCCGCCTCGGGAACCGAACCAATATTTCGGAGCTTTCCCCCGCGCCGAGTTTCGATTGTGATACGTGGAAATTGTGTGGTCATAGCGCACTTTAACGCAGCATCATGACACTTGTTCCAATGTGATTTTTGTTTGGATGGATACTTCGATCCGGTTCAATGCGTGCCATCCAATCCTTGCCTCTTTCTACCGTGGATTTCAAACGGCACATTCAACATTGGAGGAGGACGAGATGGCGAGGCGCCCCACTTCGTTAGGCGGTGTCGGCCGATGCAAAAAATCGATTTTGTCCCTTGTTTGTGGGTTGTCTTTCCCAATCGAGAAACAGAGCTGGTTCTATTTAATCAAGAAAGGCGGTAGAGTCTGGATCGGGCAGACTTGGCTGGAAAGGAAAAATACACATGCGTATTCTAGCCAGAGCTGCAGCGTTCGCCACCATCCTTGTCCTTGCAGCACAACCCGCCAATGCAGCGACGGTCCTGCGCACTTACCATCACTTTAACCTTGACGGTCGGACTGCTGCCGATCTCGACCGCGAATTTGATCGGCGCGGCCCCGTGTTCCCAAAAACCGGGCAACATCTCCCCGGCATGACCAAGATGCGCTTCGAGAACCGGATCGAATATGGGTCCGACAGCAATACCTGCCGCGTCGTTGACGCCACCATCACCATTCACGCGCAGGTCTTTCTGCCGCGATGGAAGCAGCGGCGGACGGCACCGGCTGATCTTGCAATGATCTGGGATACGCTATCAGCCGATATCAAGCGGCATGAGGAAAGCCATATTTCCATCGCACGCACCGCTGCCAGCAATTTGGAACGCCAGATTAAGAGCCTGCCTTGGCGAAGCGATTGCGCTGTACTTAGAAACGACATCGACACGTTGACGGCAAAACTGATGCAAAAGCACGACCTTGCGCAAACACAGTTCACCAATGTCGAGGCGCTCAATTTCGAAGACAGGTTAGGGCGTTTGTTGACCTATCGGCTGAAACGCGAGTTCGGCAAAACACCTTAGTTAACACCCAGCCCGCATCTATCGCGTGAAGGACAGCGACGGCGTGTTCCGGGCTGGTCCGTAAACCAGCAATTGAGAGGGCGACTAGACGATGAGACACGACCGTTCCACCGGAAATTTCCTGGACTGGTCGTATTCTGCGCAGCAATCACCCTTGTCCTCGGCGTCGCATGTTCCTGCCAACGCCCAGCACAAACATCTCTCCGACGAGGAATTGCTCACGGTCATGGATGGCGCGGCACCAGCCAAAGTCCTTTCAGGCGCAACCGTCCTGAATATGGCAGCCGATAGTACGATGAAGGTCGTAAGGAAGGGAACCAACGGATGGACATGCATGGATCCCGGAGGGGCTCCGATGTGTGCCGATGAAGGTGGCATGGAATGGGGCAAAGCCTATATGTCCAAAGGTGCCGCTCCTCAGAAGCTCGGTTTCATCTACATGCTCCGTGGTGATAATGGGGCGAGCAACACCGACCCCTATGCCACTGGCGAGACGGCAGACAACAACTGGATTAGGACGGGGGCCCATGTGATGATCGTCGGCGCGGCTGCGAAACCGATGATGGAAGGCTATCCGCGAGATCCGAAGGCTGATCCTACCAAAAACCCTATGTCATGTGGGCGGGAACACCATACGAACACATCATGTTGCCGGTGAAATAAGAATAGAACTGCGCCCGGAGCATTCATCCGCGGGCGCAATCCTCGATGTCATTTTGCCTTGTCTGCGCGCATTCCGGAAGACCTCTGCGTCATTGGATTTGATGACATCGACAGTCCGCATGAGCGTCCTATGCGTTGACGACTTTTTCTAAACCGGTTGACGAGATCGACGAAAACAGCGTCGCATGGCTGCAAAGCGAGCAGGCCATGGACGGGATTCGGTCCGTCAATCTCCACGCACCGCTGATGTGGAGAAAATCCTTTTGGCGCAGAGCGCCTTGAGATCGAAAAAAGATTACAGGCCAAATCCGGCAACCACCGCATATTGCGGCCGGAGCACGCGTGTTGAGACGATGGTCGCAAGGCCGCACTGGTTGACTTCCAAAACGTTTTGGAAAATTATGCAGGCGCACGTCTGGGAGGAAGCATGTCGAATCTCAAACAATTAGCGCGGTCGCTTGGCCTCTCGATTACAACAGTCTCGAGAGCGTTAGACGGCTATTCCGATGTTTCTGCCAAGACTCGCCAAAGGGTCGTTGAGGCTGCCAGCGCCACTGGGTATCAACCCAATGCTTCAGCTAGGCGTTTGCGTCGTCGACGCGCTGAACTCGTTGCGGTAACACTTCCTACTGCACCCGGTCATATTGGCCCGCCCCATTTTCTCGATATTCTGTCCGCGTGCGCCGAACACCTTGCGCTCTCAGGGCTCAATCTGGTTATCGCGCCCGTTCCCCGCGGGCAAAGCGAGCTGGAAATGTGCCGGAGCTTTGTCGACGGACAGCGCATCGACGCCATGCTGCTTGTGCGGACCAAGCGTCACGACGAACGCGTTGAGCTTCTTCAATCCCGCGGCATCCCTTTCGTCACCCATGGCCGTACGGAGTCACGGCAACCCCACGCATTTCTTGATGGTGACGGCTTTTCCGGCTTCCGCGATGCGACGCAGCGTTTTATTGCCGACGGCCATACTCTTATCGGCCACGTTGCGGGACCGCAGGAGTTTTCATTCGCCCACTATCGGCGTCTGGGATGGGAACATGCTCTGAAAAACGCAAACCTGACATCTACGCTCATCACCGAGGGCGATCCCACTGAACATGGCGGATACGCAGCTGCCAAGATTCTGATGAGCGGAATGATCAAGCCAACCGCAATCCTATGTGCCACTGACGAAATGGCCGTCGGTGCGCTACGTGCCCTTCGCGAAATCCCGGAAGGAAATATAGTCAGCATTGTCGGTCATGATGATCTGCCTATGAGCGCATTCACAGATCCACCGCTTTCGACCATGCGCATGACTGGTGAGGATATCGGCGCACGCATTGCATCCCTGCTGCTGCGTGCAATCGGCGGAGAAGCACCGGAAACACTGCAGGAAATCCATCCTGTCGAATTTTTGCCGCGTGCCAGCCATCGTCGAACGCCACGCCCGGCAGCCACAGGCATGGATACTCACAAATAAAATGGAGGAGATACAATGAAACCATCCTTGTTTATCGGGCTGTTGATGGCCGCAAGCCTTTTCGCGGGCACGTTCGCCCATGCGGAAACGATTTTTCTCTCGACACAGCTGCGTCCTATCGAGGAGGCGACAGCCGTGCGCAATGTCATCCTCAAGGACCTGCAGGCGCCTGTGGAGTACGTCGTCGAGGAACCGCCGCAGTTTGCGGTGCGCATGGAAGCGGAACGCCAGGCCGGCAAACATACGATCAGTCTCGTGGGCGCACTTCACGGCGAACTATCACCGATCGCCGCAAAGGACGGCTTCGTTCCACTCGACGACCTTGCTAAGGAGCTGCAAGCCAAGGGTATGCCCAAGGCGCTTCTCGACCTCGGCAAGCTTGGAACGGACAAGCAGCAATATATTCCTTGGATGCAGGCCACGTATGTGATGGCGGCCAACAAACAGGCTCTGCAATACCTGCCGGAAGGTGCGGATATCAACAAGCTGACCTATGATCAGCTGATTGAATGGGGTCGAAAGATGCAGGCAGAAACCGGTCAGCCACGCATCGGTTTTCCCGCCGGGCCAAAAGGGCTAATGGCTCGCTATTTCCAGGGGTATTTTTATCCATCCTTCACCGGAGGTGTCGTGCGTCCGTTCAAATCGCAGGATGCCGCAAAGGGCTGGGAAAGCTTCAAGCAGCTGTGGGCGGTCGTCAATCCGAACTCAACCAATTATAATTTCATGCAGGAACCGCTCCTCGCCGACGAAATCTGGGTGGCATGGGATCATATTGCGCGGTTGAAAGAGGCCATTGCTTCGCAGCCCGATCAATATGTCATATTCCCGGCACCCGCAGGTCCAAAGGGCCGCGGCTACATGCCGGTCGTGGCAGGCCTTGCTATCCCGCAAGGCGCTCCTGACGAAGCCGGGGCCAAAACCGTCATCGAGCATCTGACCAAGCCGGAGACCCAAATTCTCACGGCACAGAATGTCGGCTTCTTCCCGACAGTCGACGCAAAACTTCCGAGCGATGTCGAGCCTGGAATTGCCATGCTGGCGGCCGGTGTGGATGCAACGCAGCAAGCGCCGGATGCAGTCATCTCGCTGCTGCCCGTCGGCCTTGGCGACCGCGGCGGCGAATTCAACAAAGTCTATATGGACACATTCCAACGCATCGTTATCCGAGGAGAACCAGTTGCCGACGTTTTGAACCAACAGGCGTCTAATTTGAGCAAACTGATGGGCGAAGCTGGAGCCCCTTGCTGGGCACCTGATGCAACGAGCCAAGGTCCCTGCCCCGTCGAGTAACGCGTTAAACCAACGGGTCCCGGGAGTCTTTCCGGGGCCACCCCCGACACTCCGGACGATGCCAATGCCGAACAACAAATCCTGGATTCCCTATCTGCTGATCGCACCCTCTGTGATCTTCCTTGCGCTTCTCTTTTTGTTGCCGCTCGTCCAAACAATCTGGCTTGCGGTTTCTGAAGGTGGTGTACCATCGCTGGCCAATCTTCAAACCATGGCGGGGGATCTGAATTTTCGTCTTGCCATTCGCAACACATTTCTGCTGACACTTGCCGTTGTCCCCATCCAGATCCTCATTGCCCTGGCCATGGGATCGATGGTGGCCAAGGTTGGCGCTGGCCGTGAGACGATCCTCTGGATATGGACCATTCCGCTCGGAATCTCCGATCTGGCGGCAGGCCTCCTCTGGCTGTCAATCCTGCAGAACAGCGGTTATCTCAATAGTCTGCTTTTCAACCTTGGCGTCATTGAGCGGCAAGCAAACTGGTTGTCCTATCAGACTCCAATTGCTCTGTTTTTCGCTATCGCCGTCGCTGAAATCTGGCGTGGCACAGCCATCGTCATGGTTATTATCGTTGCCGGCCTTAACCAGGTCCCAAAGGAATTCCGCGAAGCTGCCGAAGTGTTCGGGGCTGGACGTTGGACCCGCTTCCTTCGCATCACCCTCCCCCTAATCAAGCCAGCCTTGCAATCGGCACTGATCCTGCGCACGGTTCTCGCCTTTGAGGTCTTCGCGGTGGTCTATGCCCTGGGCGGTAGCAACATGCCGGTGCTCGTCGGCGAGGCCTACACCTGGCAGAACCAAAACCAGAATTATGGCGTTGCGGCCGCCTACGCAGTGCTGATCATGGTCATCTCTCTGGCAGCCACCCTTGTCTATCTCAAGGCTGTTAAGGTCGACCCGGAGCGCCTGCCATGAGTGCAGGCCAACCATCCAGCTTTGGCTCTGCCCGCAAACTTCTATTGTGGAGCGGCATTGCTGCCCTGTGCGCCTGGGTTCTTATCCCTATCTATCTGGTGGCGCTCGGTGCCTTTGGTGGCCGCTCCGGCGTCTATCAATGGCCAAAATCCATCCTGCCAACCGGGGTTTCATTCGAACCCTTCCTGCTCTTTTTGAAAACAGAAGGGGTCGCTGGTGCTTTTCTGAACTCGGTCGGTGCGGCCGCTGTAACGGTTGTCCTGTCGGTGCTTATCGGCGCGCCCGCTGGATATGCATTGGCGCGTTACGATTTCAAAGGCAAGGGCAGCTTTCGCCTGCTCGTACTTCTGACGCGCGCTTTTCCGCTCGCTATCCTGGCCTTGCCGCTCACAGTCTCGTTTATCCGCATTGGGCTCTATGACACGGTGATCGGCGTCGGGCTGGTCCATACCATTCTCGCTTTGCCTTTTGCCGCACTCGTCACGCAAGGCATTTTCATGGGCGTGCCGCGTGAATTGGAAGAGGCTGCCTGGGTGTTCGGCTGCTCACGTCCGCAGGCCTTTTTTCGCATTGTGGCGCCGCTGGCTCTTCCCGGTCTTGCGGCAACGGCCGTCTTTGCCTTCGTCATCTCCTGGAACGAGGTTTTCGCGGCCTCCGTGCTGACAGTGCGAAACCGTACGCTGACGGCCTATCTGCTGACCGTTCTCGCCGAAAGCCCGCTGCATTATCGCTTGGCCGGTGGTCTCCTTCTTATCCTTCCCTCCGTCATCTTCATATTCGCGGTTCGGCGTTACCTGTTCGCGATATGGGGCATTTCCAGCAAATAAGGGATCAACCATCATGGCCAATATCGTTATTGACCGCGTCAAGAAAACATTCGGCACCTTCGAAGCCCTGAAAGAAATCTCGCTGAAAATAGGCGATGGTGAGTTCGTCTCCCTGCTCGGACCCTCCGGTTGCGGTAAAACCACATTGCTGCGGATTATTGCCGGACTGGAACCTGAAACATCCGGACAAATCCTCATCGGCGAGACACCCATCAATGGACTTGCACCGAAGGATCGTGGTCTCGCCATGGTTTTCCAGAACTATGCGGTTTTCCCGCATATGACCGTGTTCGAAAATGTGGCCTTCGGGCTGCGCATGCAAAAGGCTGATCCGGAGCGGGTAAAAAGCCAGGTCGATAAGGCAGCAGCACTCCTGCATATTGGGCCTTATCTTGATCGCTATCCTAACAAACTCTCCGGTGGTCAGCGGCAACGAGTGGCAGTGGCGCGTGCCCTGGCTGTCGAGCCGAAAGTACTTCTGATGGATGAACCGCTTTCGAACCTCGATGCACTCCTGCGCCTTGAAATGCGCACTGAACTAAAAGCCGTCTTACAGGCTTCCGGCACCACGACGATCTATGTGACACACGACCAAACGGAAGCCATGGGTCTCTCCGATCGGATCGCTGTCATGTATAATGGCCGGATTGAACAAGTCGGCGCGCCAGTCGATATTTACAGTCATCCCGCCAGCCGCTTCGTAGGCGGTTTCATGGGTAGTCCGCCGATGAACTTCATCCGCCTGCCGGTCACAAACGGCACGGTGAAACTTGGCAATGTGAGCCATCCAGTACCGGCCAGTGATGGGCGTGAAGTTATTCTCGGTCTTCGCGGCGAAAATGTCTCGATTTTGCCGCTCGCCGAAGGGCTGCGACTGGATGTGCGCGTCGCCGAGCCGATGGGTTCGCACCTTCTGCTGACGGGCACAATCGCCGGTCAGCCTGTCCGCGTCATCCTGCCGCCGAGCGAAACCGTCAAGGCAGGCGAAGCTATCGGCTTAAAACTTGCTGCAGACCGTTTGACTTGGCTGTCACCCGAGACCGGTCTCGCACTCAGTCGCTCTTCCGCATAATTTCTTTCCCCGATAGGAACACCATGACTGACTATCTTGACGACGCCCGCCGGATTCTGGCTGCCAACGACCGTGGTGGTTACACGGTGCCAACCGACCGGCTCTACCCGTTCCAATGGAATTGGGATTCTGCCTTTGTCGCAATGGGCTTCGCGGCCTATGATATACCACGCGCCTACCGCGAGTTGGAGCGTCTGGTTGAAGGCCAATGGGCAGACGGGATGATCCCGCACATTGTCTTCCATGCACCAAGCGACACCTATTTTCCCGGAGCGGACGTCTGGCGTACTGCTCATACCATCCCAACGTCCGGGATCACCCAGCCGCCGGTCTTCGGCATAGCACTTAAAAAGGTGCACGATGCTGCAACAAATCGTGGAATGGAGGATGCGCGGGCGCGAAGTCTTGTACTCTATGAGGCTGCGTTGCGCTGGCATCGCTGGTGGTATGCCGCCCGTGATCCGGAGGCCACCGGCCTCGTCGCATTGTTGCACCCTTGGGAAAGCGGCAGTGACAATTCCCCGGCATGGGACATCGCCCTTGCCCGCGTCCCCACGACAACAGAAACAATCGTCATACGCAAGGACATTGGCCATGTTCATGCGGCTATGCGTCCGCGCGATGAAGACTATCATCGCTTCATCCATCTTGTTGACGTCTATGCCACCTGCGAATGGGATCCGGCGCGGCAGTGGGCAGCAGCCCCGTTCAAAATCGCCGAGGTGCAGACGACAGCAATCCTGTTGAAATCAGGGGAAGCACTTCTCACCCTTGCCCGCGAATTCGGCCGGACATTCGATGCCAAGGAACTCGAAGAATTCAACGCGCGTTCGCGTCGCGCACTGCTCGCACAATGGCGTCCGCCATTGCGCCGTTTCGTTTCTCGCGATCTAATTTCTGGCGCCGATATCGAGGCGCCAACGCAAGCCTGTTTCTGTCCACTCCTGGCGCTCGATTTGCAACCGGCAATGCTCGACGCCGCAATGGAAGAGATGGAACTGTGGTCAGAAGGACTGACTGTGCTCTTTCCTTCGACCAAGCCCAATTATCCGGGGTTTGAGGCAAAACGCTATTGGCGCGGACCGGTCTGGGCGATCATCAACTGGTTGCTGATTGATGGCCTTCGTCGAAACCACGAGATGGAGATGGCTGAGAAGCTACGCCATTTGACCCTCACATCGATTGAAACAAACGGCTTTGCCGAGTATTTCGATCCACTAACCGGCGAGGGCTGCGGCGGTTTGGGTTTTTCGTGGACGGCAGCAGCTTATATTGTTCTTTCGCAAAGCAGGGAAACGGCAGAAACAAAGTAACAAAGCGTTGGTGCGTGGATACTTTGTCAAGGATTCCGGGATAGGCAGTCGGGATCGAAATCAGCTTGATCCGTGCCATGCCCACAAATGCAATGCTGCCCAGCGTCATCATATTGCCGGCATCAATGGCCGAACGCGCCTCGGCAAATGCCTGATCCCAGCGGCGTTAAAGGCCACCTGCAAGGGCACCTCGGCCGCCTTGGCCGCGGCAATGGCGGGGTCGGCATCTTCCAGCGTCAAGGCAATCGTTTTTTTCAAAAGACTGTCTTGCCGGCTCGTGCGGCTTCAACCACCACGTTGGTGTGAAAGCGCGCTGGCGTGGCGATGATGACAGCTTCGACCTGAGGATTGGCGAGCAGTTCGGACACTTCGGTAACTGCTTTTCAATCCTCTATTGAAACTCTCCAATCTACTCGTGAGGCCACGAGCTACTATTGTACTCTGCGAAATCCATACTGGTCGAAGTTTATGACCACGACACCTCATATTGGGAAAGTTAACTGATTATTAACCACGGTTTGTTGCAATACGTAACATTGTGTGACTAATAAGTGATGGCTTTGAGCAGCGGCATTCAATCGAAACATAGCAGTCAGCAGGGCAAGAGCCGCTCAGGGTGGCGTTCCTGCGGCGGCACTGTGCGCTCGATGACAACATTTTGGGGTCTGATGCGGGCGTATTGGTCGTCAGACAAGTGGATGGAAGCCTGGCTTCTGACTATGGCGATCGCGGCTTTGACAGCAGCAGCGAGCAAAGCTAGCGTCTGGATGGCAGAGGCGTCAGGCGAACTCCTCAACTCCATCGTTAACATTCATGATCCTTTCAATCAGAGCCCTCTCGGTACAGTTCTGACGAACGCCGGCCTTCTCATCCTGATAATGGTTGTGAAAGAGGTTGGTTTTGTCGGTTTCCGCCATCTGCTTTCGACAACGCTGCACCGCAAGTGGCGCGGATGGCTGAATTCTCGCTTCAACGATGCCCTCCTCGATAGA
>NZ_JBBNAN010000505.1:0-3060 GCF_037994405.1 Phyllobacterium sp. | reverse complement strand
GCTTGCAAGAACCGTCCCCATCGACCGGGCATGTCACGTGCGGGCATTGTGCTGCGGCGACCCCTCATTGCTGCCAATCAACGGTAGAGAGCAGGAAAATTATCCGAAACTCAACAACAAACTAGGATCCCAGACAGCCAGGCAGAGCCTTATTAAACACGGCGATGTGCGATACCGTTTCTCGCACGCTTTGTTGCGGAATGGCTGTGTTTATCGGAGAAGAACCAATGCTTCGTGGCTTCGGAAGCGATGAGATACATCAGGGTGATTGTAAGCAGCCCGGCCATTATTGGCATTGGCAATGGCGCGAAGCCAAACCAAGCTGCATACGGCAGCACAGGCGTGGTGACGGCCACTATGAAAGTACCCGCCGTCAGCCACAGAAGAAGGGCGCTCGGCCGACTTTGCCAGAACGCCTTTCTGGTGCGGACAACAAGAACGATCGCTAGCTCGGTGACAAGGGACTCGACGAACCAGGCGGTCTGGAAAGTCTGAGCCGTTGCGTGGGCCATAAAAATCAAAAATCCGAACGTCACAAAATCAAAAAAGCTGCTGACAAGGCCGAAAGTCAGCATGAATCGGCGGACAAAAGCGATATCCCAGCGCCTTGGCGTCGTTGTCTGATCTTGATCCACATTGTCGGTCGAGATTGCCAGCGATGGCAAGTCCGATAGGAAATTGTTCAGGAGTATCTGTTTTGCGAGCAGGGGGAGGAATGGCAAAAACAGGGACGCCAACGCCATGCTCACCATGTTGCCAAAATTGGCGCTGGTCGTGATCGAAATATATTTCATCGTGTTGGCGAAGGTCTTCCGGCCGTCGTCGACGCCACGCCCGAGCACTCCGAGATCACGCTTAAGTAGGATAATGTCGGCCGCCTCGCGTGCAACATCGACTGCGCCATTGACCGAAATGCCGACATCGGCTGCGTGCAGGGCAGGAGCATCATTGATTCCGTCGCCGAGATATCCAACGACATGACCCCGATGTTGCAGAGCTTCGACAATCCGCTCTTTCTGATTGGGGTCGATCTCGACAAAGAGATCTGTTTTTGAGGCGACGCCGAATAGGGCATTCTTGGTCATAAGCGCCAGCTCCTGACCTGTGATGATGTTCCGGCTGGCAAGACCGATCGTTTCAGCGAGATGGGCGGCCACATAGCGGTTGTCGCCGGTTATGACCTTTATGCCGATGCCTTTTTTGGCCAGCGAGGCAAGCGTTTCGGCCATGCCATGCTTCGGCGGATCAAGGAAAAGCAGAAAGCCGGCAAAGCACAGGTCTGTCTCATCCTGCCGTGTGAAAGCCCGCTCCGGAGCGAGCCGACGGATTGCAAGGCCGAGCACGCGATAGCCTTGACCGCTCCATGCCTTGAATCTCGTCTCGATGTCTGCGCGACGACTGCTATCGATCGGTTGGGAACCTTCTGCGACCAGAACGGATGTGCAAACCTCCAAAACATTTGCGACGGCACCTTTGCAGATGACCAAATTTCCGTTGGTCCCCAATTCCCGGACAAGCACGGACAGGCGCTTTCGTATAAAGTCATAGGGGATCTCGTCGACCTTGGCATAACGCGCGAGGCAGTACATTGCGTCTTCGACGTTGGCGATAGCCTCGTCGAGAGGGTTCTTCAGTCCGGTCTGCAGCGTCGCATTCAGCCGGGCCCAAAGTGCAATCTGCGGTGACTTTTTTCCCTCCACATCAAGACAACCGTCCAGATGGATGACGCCTTCGGTGAGCGTTCCGGTCTTGTCGGTACAAAGCATATCCATACTGCCGAGGTTCTCGATTGCATCAAGCCGCCTGACAACCACACCAGCCTTAGCCATCGCCCTTGCACCTCGCGCCAATGTAACGCTGATGATCGCGGGCAAGAGCTCGGGCGTCAATCCGACCGCCAGCGCCAGAGAGAAGAGCAGGGAATCGATCAACGGGCGATGAAGGAGAAGGTTCGCAAAAAGGACCAAGATGACGATCGCCAGCATGATCTCGCTCATGAGATAGCCAAATTGCCTGATGCCTCTTGCGAATTCCGTTTCCGGAATTCGACGTTCGATGACAGCGGCGATGCTGGCGAATTCGGTTTTCCTTCCCGTCTTGACAACGAGAATGGTCGCGGTGCCGCTGCGGACCGACGTTCCGGCAAAAACACTATTGCTGCGAGCCGCAAGGCCTGCTCCGGCGTCCGATATGCCCGGCGATTTCACTGCCGGAAAGGTTTCGCCCGTGAGAGCCGACTCGCTCACATTGAAGTCGCGCGCTTCCAGAATGATGCCGTCTGCAGGAACGAGTCCTCCGGCCGAAAGATGGAGGATGTCACCCGGCACGATGTCGCGCGCCAACACGCTGATTTCTGCGCCGTCCCGCACGACCGTCGCCTTGTGGGCCACAACCTCTTTCAAGGCCTGCACTGCTTTCGAGGCACCGTATTCCTGGGTAAAGCTTAGTAGGCAACTCGCAAGGACGATGGCAGTGATGATGATTGATTCATGCCCTTCGCCGACAACGGCCGACACGCCCGCGGCAAAGACTAGAATCAGGACGAGAGGGCTCCGAAACTGACGCGCCAGCGTCGCAATTGCGGTGGTTCCAGAGGCTTCGGTGAAAGAATTGGGACCGACCGCGGTCAGTCTTTTTCTTGCTTCTGTCGAGGTAAGCCCGTTTGATATTGTTGCGAGTTCACTCATCAGCTGGTCTGCAGGGAGGGACCAGTATGCGTCACCCAGGTGCAGGTTCTCAGGCATGTTGAAATGGCGCGCCGGTTTGAACAGCATTACTTGGTTGCTTTCGCATTCTTGAAGAGAAATCGCTCCGCTTTATCGAAGCTTACCGATAGTCTTCCCCCGGATGGCGGCATTGATCTGCATCAAGTCGCCCCTTCGGGATCGTTCTTGACGCGGATCAAAAATGAACATGAGTTAGTGCGCATGATCTGGCATAAACTGGCTTTCGTTGCTTTGGACAAACAAAGCGGGGAACTTGCCGGGATAGGACGGCTTTCCTCCGATCCGGATCACGAAATCGCGGAATACGCCGTGCTTGTCAGAACGGACTTGCAGG
>NZ_JBBNAN010000504.1:0-17486 GCF_037994405.1 Phyllobacterium sp. | reverse complement strand
ACCCGAAGTCATTGCTGAAATGGTCAAGAGCATTGTTGACCGTCGTGGTTTCGGTTTCGGGATTCGAATGAACCACTGCCGCCGAGATATCGCCGCCCAGTGCCACGTTGCCATTGCCGCCATTGCCGCCGACGCCGGCGAGGATAGTGGCATGCTGATCCGCGACCAATTGCGTGTTCTGAGTAGCACTCGTTGCTGCGGCAACCGCTGCCACATCACCGCCGCTGGAGTTGTTTTGGCTGCCGTTGGAGGTGGCATCGCCGCCGGCCCCGCCAGCCCCGTTATTTACAATGTTAGACAGGAAACCGTTTTCTGCTTCGGCTTCGCCACCATGCCCGCCGCCGCCGGCTTCCCAATCTGCCGTCTGCCAGACGTGATCGCCATTGTGCACGTCAGTCTCTGCGCCGTACACAATTTGTGAATTGGCGACATATGCACTCGGATCGAAGTGGATATCGCCGTAGTTGTAGCCTTCGCCGCCATTGCCGGCATTTGCATCGCCTGCATCGGAATGGTTGAGCTGGATGGTGTCAGACAATTGTGGAATAGGCATAATTTTACTCCTCTACATTCGTATTGTCCGTGTTTCTCCCACGGCCCGGGCCCAGCTTGTCAGGGCCGGGCAAGATAACCGCCCCAGAATAGTGCTCGCGATTTGAGCGTCGAACTAGCTAGATATTCGGGGACGTTCCTTTGGGTGGGGTAGGCCCCGGGAAGGGGTGTATTGGGCGAAACGCCAAATGGTTACAGCCAGGCGCCCGCGGGGCCGCACCGCGCGACAATGGCAAAAAATGCTCAGATGCACCCAGTGCAGTAAGATATGTGGAGAGGGAGGCTAGGTGTGCAGGAATGTGAGAATGTCATCAACCAGCGATGCATGATCGGCCGTAAGGTTGCCTTCGCCGCCCATGCCGCCCAAGCCCGCCATTTGTAGAGCGTGCTGATCGTAGAGCACATGATCGATCTGTTGCGCATCAGCTGTACCACCCGCAGGTACGGCGATATTGACTGGATGGAAATATCCAATATTGACGTCGACCATGCTGCCGTTCGAATAGCCTGATCCGCCACCGCCACCGGCATGGTTGCCGGTGAAAATCGTATCGGAGCTCAGATTGAAGCCGCCGCCATCGCCGCCGATACCGGCTATCTGAATGCTGCCTTGATCAAAAATGGCATTGTTGGTCTGATGGGCCTCAGCGGAGCCGCCGGCGGCGCCAACAGCAATGTTGATCGGTGAAAAGATGGCCACGTTCAAGTCGATCATGCTGCCGACGAAATAGCCATTGCCGCCATGTCCCGAATACATGTCACCGCTGAAGGTGAGCGCAGATCCCGGACTTGGGGATGGACCATCGATTGCAGCGTTGTGATCCCCACCTGAGCCACCAATACCGCCGATTTGAGTACCGCCTTGCAGGAATGCCGCGTTGTTCGTTTGGTGCGCTGTAGCCGATGAACCTGCCCCCCCGGCCACAGCGGTATTGACCGGCGCGAATATGCCCACGTCGGCGCTGACCATACCGCCGTAGAAAACGCCGTTGCCGCCACTGCCGGCGTGATTCGGGCCTCCACCCGTATCGATCACGAGATTGCCGTTTCCACCGTCGCCGCCCAGCCCAGCCATTTCCGTAGAATGCTGATTCATCAAGGCGTTGTTGCCCTGCTGCGCATCCGCTGACGAATGGGGACCGGCGATTGCCGCATTGGACGGCGTAAAGACAGCCAAAGGCGTGCTGCTGATGATGCCCATGGAGAAACCATCGCCGCCACTTCCGGCTGAACTATAATTCGGGGAGGGTGCGACATCGAGCGGAAGCCATGTTGGCACCAGCGCCAGATGCCCGGCAGGGGAACCCGGTATCACGCTCTGGTTGGCGCTGGTATTTAGCGCATCTGCCGATATGGGACGAGTTTCCGTCATGGCGTGTCTCCATCCAGTTTCGCGCCCGGCCCATGAGGACGTCGGACTCGAAATTGTTCGGCCTTATTGTGTAACCAGTTGAGAAAAAAATAGAGCCGACAATTCGTGTACACCCGTTTGGGTGGAACGACGGAAATTTGGGTGTCACTCGACATCGCAACGCGTGCCGCAATCTTCGCCCAATTGGGTGGTATTGGCGCGAATGTGGATGAGGAGGATCTCGCCCTGCACAATCATGGTTGCCGCGTAGTTCTTTGATTTAATAGAGTTTTTGGTGAGCGCGCAGGGGGTCGAACCCTGGACCTACTGATTAAAAGTCAGTTGCTCTACCGGCTGAGCTACGCGCTCCCAAAACGAAACCAGCTCGGTGGCCTCGGGAATTGCGGCGGAACATAGGTGTGACTTGCCATTCGGTCAACTGCTATTGTGCAGCCTTTTTGCGACAAAAAGCCTTGTTTTCCCCCGTTTTGATAATTTTCTACGAAAGAAGCGACAATCGTGCAGACCGTAAGGATGGGTGTATCGGCGTTGTGTCGATTGAATTGGCGAAAAGGTGATTGGAAATCCAATGAGATTCGGCTTAATCCGGCCCAGCAAGTTAAAATGCCAGTGAAGGAGCGCGAATGGCGCTTGATGTGTCCTATCTGACTGCGGCCGGCGCCGGTGCATTGTCGTTTCTTTCCCCCTGTGTTCTGCCCCTGGTGCCGCCCTATCTCTGTTATATGGCCGGGGTGACAGTAGAGGATTTCCGTTCGGATACATCCATACGGATTTCGCCGGTGCGGCAGGCATTGCTCCTGTCGTCCTTTTGTTTCGTTCTCGGCTTTTCCACGGTTTTCGTGCTGCTGGGGGCAGGTGCATCGACGATTGGCAGCTTCCTGCGGATGTGGCAGCAGGAAATCGCCGTCGCCGCCGGCATTGTCATCATCCTGATGGGACTGAATTTCCTCGGCGTGTTCAGATTGGCATTTCTGTCGCGTGAGGCCAGATTCCAGACACGGGGCGCGCCTGCCAATCCGTTCGCCGCCTATGTCATGGGCCTCGCCTTTGCATTCGGGTGGACGCCCTGTATCGGGCCGGTGCTAGGCCCGATATTGGCGCTCGCAGGCGCGCGCGACACGGTTGCCGATGGTGCATTGCTGCTGGCGATCTATTCGCTCGGTCTTGGTATCCCTTTTATCATTGCCGCGCTGTTTTCCGGCGTATTCATGCGATTCCTTGGCCGGTTTCGCACGCACCTCGGCAAAGTCGAAAAGGTGATGGGGGGCCTGCTGGTGCTAACCGGGATTCTTTTTCTCACCGGCGGCCTGCAGACATTCTCGTTCTGGCTTCTCGAAACATTTCCCATCCTCGGTCAACTCGGCTAAACAGGCGAAAGTTTCTATAATCGAAACCAATATCGTGTCATGGTCCGGCACGATATTGTCTTAGCGAAAAACTGATCTGGAAGTCCGACATGACATCACGTTCCTGCCTCACGGTTATTCTCGCTGCCGGTGAGGGTACGCGCATGAAATCCTCACTGCCGAAAGTCCTCCATACGATTGCTGGCCTGCCGATTGTTGCCCATGTGGCGAAGGCGGTGCATGGTGCTGGCGGTAGCGATATCGCACTTGTGGTGGGCAAGGGCGCCGATCAAGTCGAGGCAGCAGTGCGATCGATTGCCTCCAATGTAACGGTGCATGAGCAGGCGGAGCGACTAGGGACAGCACATGCTGTGCTTGCGGCCCGCAAGGCTATTGCACGTGGCTATGACGATATCCTCGTGGTGTTCGGTGATACGCCTTTGGTCGAAACTGCAGCTCTTGATCAGGCACGGGCCAAGCTTGCCGAGGGTGCCGATGTCGTCGTCATGGGATTCCGGCCGACGGTCCCGAACGGCTATGGCCGCCTGATCGAACAGGACGGCCGTCTGATTGCCATTCGCGAGGAAAAAGACGCGAGCGAAGCGGAGAAGAAGATCGGTCTGTGCAATGGCGGGTTGATGGCATTGCGCGGCGACAGTACGCTTGACCTGCTGGACAAGATCACCAACAACAATGCCAATGGCGAATATTATCTTACCGACGTAGTCGAGATCGCCAATGCGGCAGGAAAATCGGTCGTTGCCATCGAGATTTCGCCCGATAACGTTATCGGTATCAACACCCGTGTCGAGTTGGCCGAAGCCGAGGCAATCTGGCAGAACCGCAAGCGCCGTGACATGATGCTGGCCGGCGTGACCATGCAGGCGCCCGAGACCGTTTTCTTTTCACACGACACGCTTATCGAAGCCGACGTGATCCTGGAGCCGAACATCATCTTCGGGCCGAAGGTCTCGATTGCAAGCGGCGCGGTGATACACGCCTTTTCGTATTTCGAGGGTGCCAAGATTGGCTCGAACGCCAATGTCGGGCCGTTTGCGCGACTGCGCCCCGGTGCAGATCTTGCGGCAAAATCCAAGGTTGGCAATTTTGTCGAGGTGAAGAATGCGAAAGTCGGCGTCGGCGCCAAGGTCAATCATCTGACCTATATCGGCGATGCGACCGTTGGAGCTGCTGCTAATATTGGCGCAGGCGCGATCACCTGCAATTATGATGGCTACAACAAGCATCTGACCGAAATCGGCGCGAATGTCTTCGTTGGTTCCAATACGTCCCTCGTTGCACCGGTTTCCATTGGCGACAACGCCTATATTGCCTCGGGGAGCGTGATTACGGCCAATGTACCGGCCGAGGCCCTGGCGTTTGGCAGGGCACGCCAAGAGGTAAAAGAGGGCCGTGCAACGCAATTACGGGCGCGCTATGCGGCGCAGAAACTAGCCAAGAAGGCTGAATAGGCACGCCTTTTGTTCGTATAGGATTCTGGACCGATAAATGTTTCACTGCGATCATGACGTTCGCGTGGGCATGATCAGGGAAATTCGGGGTATTGGAGTAGTTTATGTGCGGGATCGTTGGAATTATCGGGCGTGAACAGGTAGCGCCGCTACTGGTGGATGCGTTGAAGCGGCTTGAATATCGTGGCTATGACTCCGCTGGTGTCGCAACTCTGGAGAATGGCGTGCTGGATAGGCGCCGGGCGGAAGGCAAACTCGTCAATCTCGAAAACTTGCTGAAAGAAAGCCCGCTTGGTGGAACGATCGGCCTTGGCCATACGCGCTGGGCAACCCATGGCGCGCCGACAGTACGCAATGCCCATCCGCATACGACGCCGCGGCTCGCTGTCATCCACAATGGTATTATCGAGAATTTTGCCGAACTGAGGGCGATGCTCGAAAAGGATGGCTATGTCTTTGAGACAGAGACTGACACAGAAACGGTGGCACACCTCGTAACACGTGCACTCGATCGTGGCCTCACTCCGGTTGAGGCGGTGCGGCAGACACTGCCGCAGCTGCGCGGTGCCTTTGCCATTGCGATCATGTTCGAGGGCGAGGACGACTTACTCGTCGCCGCCCGCAATGGTCCGCCATTGGCCGTAGGCTACGGCGATGGTGAGATGTATCTCGGTTCTGACGCCATTGCTCTCGCACCGTTCACGGACAACCTTTCCTATTTGGAAGACGGCGACTGGGCAGTCCTGAACCGCAGCGGCGTTGTGATCTATGACGAGACTGGTGCGATCGTTGATCGTCCGGTGCAGAAGTCGGCCGGTACCGCCTTTCTGGTCAGCAAGGGCAATCACCGGCATTTCATGGAAAAGGAAATCCATGAGCAGCCGGAGGTCATTTCGCATACGCTGGCGAACTATCTCGATTTTGCCAAAGGCACGATCCGTACAGGTAGCGCGCCTGTCGATTTTGCCAAGGTGGATCGTATCGCAGCTTCCGCTTGCGGCACCGCATACTATGCCGGACTTATCGGCAAATATTGGTTCGAGTCCATCGCCCGGCTGCCAGTCGATATCGACGTGGCCTCCGAATTCCGTTACCGCGAAATGCCGCTCTCCAAGGACAGCCTTGCGCTCTTCGTTTCCCAGTCTGGCGAAACAGCAGATACGCTGGCTTCACTCCGTTATTGCAAGCAGCAGGGTCTGACGATCGGCACCATCGTCAACGTCAGGGAATCGACGATGGCGCGCGAATCCAACACGGTGTTCCCAACCCTAGCGGGTCCGGAAGTCGGTGTTGCATCTACGAAGGCGTTTACCTGCCAGTTGTCGGTTCTCGCATCGCTTGCCGTTGCGGCAGGCAAGATGCGCGGTACGATCAACGGGGAACAAGAACGCCAGCTTGTGCGTGAACTTTCTGAAATCCCGCGTTATGCCAATCAGGCATTGCGTCTCGAGGAACAGATCGAGGCGATCAGCCGCGATCTCAGCCAGGTAAAGCATGTGCTTTATCTCGGTCGTGGGACCAGTTTCCCGCTGGCGCTCGAAGGTGCGCTGAAGCTCAAGGAAATCTCCTACATACACGCCGAAGGATACGCGGCGGGTGAACTCAAGCATGGGCCTATCGCGCTGATTGACGACTCCATGCCGGTGATCGTCATCGCTCCATATGATCGCTGGTTCGAGAAAACGGTTTCGAATATGCAAGAAGTGGCGGCGCGTGGTGGCAAGATCATTCTCATTACCGATGAGAAGGGGGCAGCAGCAAACACACTGAAAACGATGCATACGATCGTTCTGCCCGATACGCCGGAGATCATTGCCCCGATCATCTATGCACTCCCGATCCAGATGCTGGCCTATTATACAGCCGTGTTCATGGGTACGGATGTGGACCAGCCGCGCAATCTCGCCAAGTCGGTGACGGTGGAATGATTCTAGCCGGCGCGAAGGAGCCTGACCGCTTCATCGCGTTCAAACAGATAAAGCAGGATGCGCAAGGCTTCGCCGCGCGCGCTCTGCAATTCGGGGTCGCGCGCCAGGATATAGCGCGCGTCCTTGCGGGCGATCTCCAGAAAATCCTGATGCGCTTCGATGCTTGCCAGCCGGAACCCCGGCGTGCCTGACTGACGCGTTCCAAGCAACTCGCCTTCACCGCGTAATTTTAGATCCTCTTCAGCGATACGGAAGCCGTCTTCGGTTTCGCGCATGATCTTGAGCCGTGCCTGGGCCACTTCCCCGAGCGGTCCCTTGTAGAGCAGCAGGCAAGTCGAGGGCTTGTCGCCGCGCCCGACGCGCCCGCGCAGCTGATGCAACTGCGCCAGGCCAAAGCGCTCGGCGTGCTCGATGACGATGATTGTCGCATCGGGCACATCAACGCCAACTTCGATCACCGTTGTTGCCACGAGCAAGCGCGTTTCGCCATTCTTGAAGGCGAGCATTGCGGCATCCTTTTCCAGACCGCTCATGCGGCCATGGACGAGACCGATCCTGTCGCCTAGCAGGGGCTTCAGCGATTCGAAGCGCTCTTCAGCTGATACAAGATCGACCAGTTCGGATTCCTCGACGAGGGGGCAGATCCAGTAGATTTTCTGCCCCTCGGCGATCGCCGTGCGCATGCGCTCGACCAATTCGCTCAGGCGTTCCATGGGCAGGATGGCGGTGGTGATCGGCCGGCGCCCGGCTGGCTTCTCAGTGAGTTTCGAAACATCCATGTCGCCGAAGGCAGTCAGCACAAGAGTGCGGGGGATCGGCGTGGCCGTCATAACCAGCATATCCGGTGCGGAGCCTTTGGATGTGAGGAGCAGACGTTGATGGACGCCGAAACGGTGTTGCTCATCGACAATGACCAGGACCAGGTCGTGGTAGGCCACTTTTTCCTGGAACAGGGCGTGCGTGCCGAGGATAATATGAATAGCACCTGAGCGCAGGCCCTCCAGTATCTCCTCGCGCTCGCGGCCCTTTTCGCGGCCAGTAAGCAGTGCGACGCGCAACCCGGCCGTTTCGGCCAAGGGCGCGATCGTCGCATAATGTTGCCGCGCCAGCACCTCTGTCGGCACCATGAGTGCCGATTGCCCGCCCGCCTCGGCGGCATGAGCCATGGCCAGGAGGCCAACAACGGTTTTGCCGGAACCGACATCGCCCTGCAATAACCGCAGCATACGTTCCGGTTGTCGGAGATCGGCGATGATTTCCTTGATCGCCTGGTTCTGGCTGTTGGTCAGCGAATAGGGCAGTGCCGCGATGATCTTTTCTTTGAGGCGTCCATCACCCTCGAGCTTGCGGCCAGACAGCCGCTTTGTTCGCTGTCGCACCAACGCTAAAGCCAGCTGACCGGCAAGAAATTCGTCATAGGCAAGCCGCTGTCGTGCCGGATGGTCCAGCGCGATATCGCCCGGATCTTGCGGGTTGTGCAGCGTCTGGAGCGCCTCATGGTGCGACGGCAGGTCATATTTTTCAAGAATGGGCGGATCGATCCATTCGGGCATGTGCGGAGCCTTGGCCAGCGCCTCCTGGACGCCCCGCGCCAGTACTTTTGGCGAAAGTCCAGCCGTGAGCGGATAGACCGGCTCGACCAAAGGCAGCGCAGCCGCGTCCTCGATGCCGGCGATGTGGTCCGGATGGACCATCGTCGGGCGGCCATTGAACCATTCCATAGTCCCGGAGACGATGACCGTTTCGCCAACGGGCATGATTTTTTCCAGCCATGCCTGCTTGGCGTGAAAGAAGGTGAGACCGATTTCGCCGGTATCGTCATGGGCCAAGACACGATACGGAACATTGTTGCGGCCGCTTGGCGAGGGTTGATGGCGGTCGATGCGCACTTCCAGTGTGACAATCGCGCCTTCTGGGGCATAGGCAATACCTGGGCGGTTACGGCGATCGATCACGCTATGGGGCGGCAGGAAGACCAGATTACCGACGCGCGGCTCGGCTCCCGGAGGCTGCGTGGCGAGCAGTGTAGCGAGCAGGCCCGACACTTTCGGCCCTATGCCGGAAAGCGAACGAACAGAGGCGAAGAGTGGATCAAGCAGTGACGGGCGCATGCGTAACGTTTAACGCCTTCGATGTGCGTTGCAAGGCTGACAGACGCGACAAGGCAGGCTATACCCACCGGCATCATCATCAAATTTTCCCCACGGAGCTTGCTCATGACTGGAAGCAGTCGCACCACCGCCGATCTGCAACCAAGGCAGCGAAGAATCCTGTTTCGCTCCTGGCATCGCGGCATGCGCGAGATGGACCTGATTCTGGGCCAGTTTGCCGATGCTCATATCGATACCTTGTCCGACAAGGAACTTGACCAATATGAAGCACTGATGGAAGCACTGGACCGGGACCTGTTGAAATGGGTCACGGGAGAGGCTGACGTTCCCGCCGAATTCAATACGCCGATCTTTCACAAGCTCGTCGCATCCCGAAATAACATTAGCTTTTGAGGTCATGCCGAGGCATGACCGGGAAATTCTGAAATTACAATGACGGCCTTTACCAAACTCGGATTGAAGCCTGACACCAATGGCCATGTGGTCATCGATGGTGTCGTCGACGGTTATGAAGCCTTTGCCTTGGCGAAAGTTGTCGCCGAAGCCGGGGCAGGTGGCCCTGTGCTGTTCATCGCTCGCGATGGCCAGCGCGTCGCGGACCTGGAACAGGTATTGAACTTCGTCCAGCCGGATCTACCGGTCCTGCAATTGCCCGCCTGGGACTGCCTTCCCTATGATCGTGTTTCGCCCGGTGCAGATACGTCGGCTCGCCGTCTGGCAGCGCTGGCCGCTTTGGCTTCATTGCGGGATCACAAGCATCCCGGCGTTATCCTGGCAACTGCGAATGCCGTGCTGCAAAAGCTGCCGCCACGCATAGTCCTTGCCGAACAGCTTTTCATGGCAAAGCCCGGCAATAGAATTGACATGAATGCGCTCGTTCAACGCCTCGAAAACAATGGATTCGAGCGCGTACCAACTGTTCGCGATGTCGGCGAATATGCGGTGCGCGGTGGTATCCTTGATCTGTTCGCACCGGGTGCCGATGAGCCACTGCGGCTCGACTTTTTTGGCGATACGCTGGAAACCATCCGTACGTTCGATCCAGCGTCCCAACGCACATCGAGTCAAAAGACTGAATTCTCGATGCAGCCGATGAGCGAAATCACGCTGTCACCGGAGATCATCAGCCGCTTCCGTTCGCAATATGTGCAGAAGTTCGGGGCGCCGTCGCGCGATGATGCACTCTATCAGTCGATCTCGGAGGGTCGCCGTTTTGCCGGCATGGAGCATTGGCTGCCGCTCTTCTATGACAAGCTGGAAACTGTCTTTGATCACGCGGGGGACATGCCGGTGGTCTTCGACCACCTTGCGCACGAGTCCATGGCAGAGCGCCACAAGATGGTGCTCGACCACTACGACGCGCGCAGACGGCAGTCTGACGGCAAGGAACCTGGCGATGCCATTCCGTACAAGCCGGTCGAACCCGGTTCACTCTATCTGACGCCTGAGCAGGTGGAAGCTGCTGCTGTGGCGTCCTGTATGCGGATCGATTTTACGCCATTCGACGCGCCGTTCGTCACCGGGCGGGCCACCATTCATGCCGGTGCGCATCGCGGCCGCACGTTTGCTGAAGAGCGGACAGCGAAGGACACCAATGTGTTTGACAGTGTGGTCAAGCACATTGCCGATGAGCGCGCTGCGGGCAAGAAAGTACTTCTGGCAGCGTGGAGCGAGGGCACGCGCGATCGCCTGGTGCAGGTTCTGAACGAGCATGGCCTGGAAAAGATCGAGTTGGTCGATGATCTGCGGACCGTCAAGGCACTCTCCCGCGACAAGATAACAGCAGGCATTCTTTCGCTGGAGACCGGCTTCGACGCGGGCGAGCTGGTTGTCGTTGCCGAACAGGACATCCTGGGCGACCGGCTGATCCGCCACTCCAAGCGGCGCAAGCGCGACAGGGACTTCATCAGTGAAGTGGCGGCGCTCAATGCCGGCGATATTGTCGTGCACGTGGATCACGGCATCGGCCGGTTTATCGGCCTGCGCACAATCACGGCCGCCGGTGCGCCGCATGACTGCCTTGAACTCCACTATGCGAGTGATGACAGGCTGTTCCTGCCAGTGGAAAATATTGAGCTTTTATCGCGATTTGGCTCTGAGACCTCAACTGCGGTCTTAGATAAACTGGGCGGTGGAGCGTGGCAAGCACGCAAGGCTAAGCTGAAGAAACGCCTGCTGGATATTGCCGGCCATCTCATTCGCATTGCGGCGGAACGGCAGATGCGCGGTGCGCCGGTGCTGATGCCGCCTGACGGGCTCTACGGTGAGTTTGCCGCGCGCTTTCCCTATGACGAGACAGAAGATCAGGATCGCGCCATTGATGCCGTGATCGATGATCTGTCGCAGGGCAAGCCGATGGACCGGCTGATTTGCGGTGATGTTGGCTTCGGCAAGACCGAGGTAGCACTGCGCGCCGCATTCGTGGCAGCGCTGAATGGCGTGCAGGTTGCGGTGGTGGTGCCGACAACGCTGTTGTCACGCCAGCACTTCAAGACGTTCACGTCGCGATTTCAGGGCCTGCCCGTCAATGTGGCGCAGGCCTCGCGCCTCGTCGGTTCGAAGGAGCTTGCCGAGAACAAGAAGGGCATCGCCGAAGGTCATGTCGATATCGCGATTGGCACGCACGCGCTGCTCGGGCACGGTATCACGTTCAAGAACCTCGGCCTTCTGATTATCGACGAAGAGCAGCATTTCGGCGTCAAGCACAAGGAACGGCTGAAGGAGCTAAAATCGGACGTCCATGTGCTGACATTGTCGGCGACGCCGATTCCACGCACCCTGCAGCTTGCTTTGACTGGCGTGCGCGAGTTGTCGTTGATCACCACGCCCCCTGTCGATCGCATGGCCGTGCGCACTTTCGTCTCGCCATTCGATCCGCTGGTCATCCGCGAGACATTGCTGCGCGAGCGCTATCGCGGTGGCCAGAGCTTCTATGTTTGTCCGCGCATTTCGGATTTGACTGACATTAAGGAATTCCTGGACACGCAGGTGCCGGAGCTAAAGGTGGCAGTTGCCCACGGCCAGATGGCACCCGGAGAGCTCGATGACATCATGAACGCCTTCTATGATGGCCAGTATGACATCCTGCTTTCGACGACGATTGTTGAATCCGGCCTCGACATCCCGACTGCAAACACGCTGATCATCCACCGTGCCGACATGTTCGGTCTATCGCAGCTTTATCAGCTGCGGGGGCGCGTCGGCCGCTCGAAGCAGCGTGCCTATGCGCTGTTCACGCTACCCGCCAACAAATTGTTGACGCAGACTGCAGAGCGCAGACTTAAAGTACTGCAATCGCTCGACACGCTCGGCGCTGGCTTCCAGCTCGCGAGCCATGACATGGATATTCGCGGAGCGGGTAACTTGCTTGGCGAAGAGCAGTCAGGGCATATTCGCGAAGTCGGCTTCGAGCTTTATCAGCAGATGCTGGAAGAGGCAGTCGCGGAGATCAAGGGTACCGGCGAAGTCGAAGATGGCCATTGGTCACCGCAAATCTCGATCGGCACGGCCGTCATGATCCCGGAGACTTATGTGCCGGATCTGCAATTGCGGCTTGGTCTCTATCGGCGGTTGGCGGATCTCGAGGAGCTGCAGGACATTGACGGCTTTGGCGCCGAGCTGATCGACCGCTTCGGTCCGCTGCCGGAAGAAGTTCAGCACCTGTTGAAGATCGTCTACATCAAGGCGCTGTGCCGGCGCGCCAATGTTGAAAAGCTTGATGCGGGTCCCAAGGGTGTTGTCGTTCAGTTCCGCAACAAGACATTCGACAATCCAGCAGCGCTGGTCAAAATGATCGGCGAACAGGGGGCCATGGCCAAGATCCGGCCCGACCAAAGCATCGTCTTGGTACGCGACTGGCCCACAGCCGAAAAACGGCTCAATGGGGCGGCCGTTGTCATGACACAGTTGGCAAAGCTGGCGGAAGCCTCATAGATCAAGTCGGGCGGGGTTCAAAGCCGTCTGCCGTCTGGCGGATGGCATCGGCCAAAGCATCGGCAGACTGTGCGCCCATGACGGCATACTTCTGATCAAGGATGAAACAGGGTACGCCGCGGATGCCAATCTGGTTGGCGGTGTCGATTTCCTGCTTGACACCAACGGTATCGGCGTCGGTCGGCAGCAGACTGGCGACGATGGCAACATCCATGCCTGCTTCCTCGGCAGCTTCGAGCAAGATCTGATGATCGCCGATATTCTTCCCTTGCTCGAAATAATAGGAGAACAGAATACCGACCACCTTGTCCTGCACGTTGGGATTGGCCTGTGAGGCCCAGCGGATCAGGCGGTGCGCATCCAGGGTATTCGGGCTGATTTCGATGGCCTCGAAATCAAACTCGATGCCTGCTTCCTTGCCGAGTTCGATCAATTGCTGATGGATCTCGAAGATCCGGTCAGAACTGCCGAACTTCTCCTGCATATAGCGATTGCGGTCCTTGCCTTGGCGCGGAATGGTCGGATCGAGCTGGAACGGCCGCCAGTTCACCGTCACGTCGATATCCGGATTAAGCGCAAGAGCGCTCTCGAGGCGTTTCCTCCCGAGAAAGCACCAAGGGCAAACGACATCCGAGACCACGTCGATTGTGAATTTCTTGTCAGTCATGATTTTCCAATTCAACCTACCGTTTGTCAGACCACCAGCTATTCAGCTGGTTACCGACCAGGGACGTTTTGTCCGGATGTTGTAAATGCGCCCAATGGGCAACCCATTGCTCGGGCTGGTAATAGATCGGGACCATATAATGGCCCGATATCAATAGCCTGTCGAGGGCGCGAACTGTGCTGGTAAATTCTTGCTGCCCACGGACTGCCAGCATCTTGTCGAGCAAAGCATCAATTGCCGGACTGGCTACGCCAGCATAATTGAAGCTGCCTTCGACATCCTTCGACTGACTGCCCCAGCGGCTGAACTGCTCGTAGCCGGGTGAAAGCGAGCTCGAATAGGCGCCAAGGATAATGTCGTAGTCAAATGTCTGAAGTCGTTTCTGGTACTGTGCGTCGTCGACGGTGCGGATCGTAACGCCAATACCAAGCCGCTCAAGTGTACGTTTGTAGGCAAGGCCCAGGCGCTCCTCACCAACCGAGCGGGTCAGAATCTCGAAGGCGAGGGGTGTCCCCTGCGGATCGAGCATCTGTTCGTTGTCAATCTTGTAGCCTTGGCCGATGAGGATGTCATAGGCGCGCTTCATCTCTTTGCGATCGCGACCGGATCCATCTGTTATGGCGGGCTTATAGGTCCCGTCCAGCACATCGGGCAGGACTGCACCTGGAAATGCCGCCAATAGGGTGCGCTCCGTTGCGTCGGCAGGTTTTCCCAGCGCCGACAACTCCGATCCTTGCCAGTAGCTGCCCAACCGTTGATAGCTGCCGGCATACAGATTGCGGTTAGTCCATTCGAAATCGAACATCAGGGCGAGCGCTTCTCGCACGGCCCTGTCCTGAAATTTCGGGCGTCTCGTATTGAAGAGAAAGCCGAACATATTGCCAGGGGACCTGGATTCGAACGCCTCCTTGACGACCCGGCCGTCTCTTACCGCAGGGAAATCATACGATGACGCCCATTTATTCGGATCGCCTTCGAGGAAGACATCGAACACGCCTTTTTTGAATGCTTCGAACTGAGACTGGTCATTGCGGAAATATTCCACCGTTACGGTGTCGTAGTTGTTGAACCCGATCCGGCTTGGCAAATCAGCGCCCCAATAATCTGGATTGCGCTTGAAAACGATCCGCTGGCCCGGCTGAACCTGCGACACGACATACGGTCCACTGCCAATCGGGATTGCCAAGGGCGAACTGTCGAACTTTTCGATATCAATCGCGTGTTTAGGCAAGACAGGCATAAGTGCCAGGACGAGGGGAAACTCCCTGTTTGCCTGTTCGTTGAATGAAAAACGGACGCCGTGCTCCCCGACCTTTTCAATCTTGGAGATGAGTTTCATGCGGCTGCTGAACGGTGGGCGGCCCTTCTTCGTCAACACATCGAAGGTAAAGAGCACATCATCTGGCGTTACCGGCTGCCCGTCGGACCACTTTGCTTTTGGGTTGAGGGTGAACTCCACCCAAGTACGCTCGTCATTCGTCTCAACCTTTTCCGCGAGCAAGCCGTACATTGTGAACGGCTCGTCGGCATTTCTTTGCATCAATGATTCATAGACGAGATTGCCGAATTCGGAATCGCCGAACATGCCGCGGGCGGTTGTTCGCATGCTCTTGATCAGGAAAGGATTGAGGCTGTCGAATGTGCCAACGACACCATAAGTAATGGAGCCGCCCTTGGGCGCGTTTGGATTAACGTAAGGAAAGGACTTGTAGTCCGCTGGCAGGGAAGGTTCGCCGTGCATGGCGATTCCATGGGTTGGCTCCGCAAACGTTGGGCCTGTCATCGCACCAACTGCCGCCAGAAGGGCCAACAACCCAATCGTTTTCTTCAACATCGTTTCAACCTTGCGTCCCAAGAAGCCGGGATTCATCCTGATTCGTGTCAAAGACTACCACTTGACGACGATTCTGCGGCGTAAGGGGTGTAAACTGGCTTGTGAATTTAAGACAGAGCCAAATGGTGGCTGGATTTGCATTAACATGCAGTGTAACACGGCGTTCGATATTGAGGGTCACTCTCTTGCCGCATTTGGTAACCAAAGCCAGACAAGCAAAATCAGGTGATCAAGACACACTTCGGATAAGTGCGCTGAAAGGAACCAGTTGACCATGTCCAACCCCAAGACCATCGCGGCAACCGCATCCATCGCCGGTGCTATTGCATTACTCGCCGCCGCGGCAGTACCAGCGTCAGCCCAGCAGCAGAGAGCGCCGCAGGGTTGGTTCAAGGTTTGCTCCAAGCAGGAAGAGAACGACATCTGCAATACCCAGAATATCGTGACTGCCGATAGCGGCCAGCTGCTGACAGCGGTCAACCTCATCGAGATCAAGGGCAAGATCAACCGCAAGATTTTCCAGATCTCGGTACCGACCGGCCGTCTGATCCCTCCAGGCGTCGGACTTCAGATCAATGGTGGCAAGACGCAGAAGATCGAATACGCGATCTGCTTCCCGGATCGGTGCATTTCGGAAGTTGCCTTGTCTGACGAGCTGCTTGCTTCGTTCAAGAAGGGCAACCAGCTGACATTGACTTCGGTCAACTTCCAGAACAAGCCAAACCCGATCAACGTTGCACTGACAGGCTTCAGCCAGGCTTACGACGGTCCGGGCCTGCAGCAGAATGAACTCGAACAGCGTCAGAAGACTCTGCAGGATGAAGTCCAGAAGCGTCAGAAGGAATTCGAGGAGAAGATGAAGGCCGAACAGGAAAAAGCCAAGACCGGCAATTGATCGGCACTTAAGAACCAAAAGGGGACGCTATGAGCGTCCCTTTTTTATTGGGCTAGTTGATGTGTGGCCGTTTTACCCGGTAAACGCCGCTTTCGGTTTTCTCGAACATGTTCTTGATCTGAGGGTGCCTCAATGGTGCACCGGTGGTGTCCGGTACGAGGTTCTGTTCCGAAACATAAGCCACGTACTCGCTTTCCGCATTCTCGGCAAAGAGATGATAGAAGGGCTGGTCACGGCGCGGCCTTATGTCTTCTGGAATGGATTGATACCATTCTTCCGTATTGTTAAATTCCGGATCGACGTCGAAGATTATGCCTCGAAAGGCGAAAATCCGGTGGCTCACCACCTGGCCTATCTGGAATTTTGCATGTCGTATCTGCGTTGTCATCGTCATTCGGTATAGATATCTGTTTCTGTCAAATCTCGCGAGTTTTAATGGCGCCCTGCCATCGCTTTTTCGCGCCTTAACGTTCAAAAGCCCATCATGCTCGATGTTTTCAATCTTGTGCTCCCGTTTTTTGGATTGATTTTCCTCGGCTTTTTCGTCGCCCGGATCAATCGCCAGCCGCTGGAAGCACTTGGATGGATGAACACTTTCATTGTCTATGTGGCGCTTCCGGCTTTGTTTTTCCAGGTACTTTCGAAGACGCCCGTCGCGGAATTGACGCAGTGGGCATTCATCATTGGATGCACGATGTCGACATTCGGCATCTTTCTGGCGATGTTCCTTATCGCATATGTGCGGACGCGAAAAATTGACGAAAGCACGATCCAGGGTCTCGCAGCCGCCTATGGCAACATCGGATATATGGGGCCGGCGCTGGCGATTCTCGCCTTCGGCACGCCTGCTGCGGTGCCGGTCGCATTAATTTTCTGTTTCGACAACACGCTTCACTTTGTCATGGCGCCTTTGATGATGGCGCTATCCGGCAATGACAAGCGGTCGTCGCGTGACCTTGCGATAGGCGTCGTGCGAAAGATCTTTGGTCATCCCTTTATCATCGCCACAATATTTGGGGTGGGAGCAGCAATTACCGGTTTGCAGCCACCAGTTGCCATCGAACGAATGATCGACCTGCTGGCCAAGGCTGCTGCTCCGTGTGCGCTTTTTGCCATGGGCGCGACGCTGGCTTTGCGCCCCATCAAGCGTGTCCCGAAGGAGCTCTATCTGATCGTTCCGCTAAAGCTGCTTATTCAGCCCTTGCTGATCTTCGGTGTGCTGAGCGTCGCTGGCAACTTTCCGCCAGTCTGGATTTCGGCAGCAATGCTTATGGCGGCTTTACCCACTGCAACCAATGTCTTCGTCATCGCCCAGCAGTATGGCGTATGGGTCGAACGGGCCTCTAGCAGCGTGCTGGCGACGACCTTGTTTTCGA
>NZ_JBBNAN010000503.1:0-4480 GCF_037994405.1 Phyllobacterium sp. | reverse complement strand
CCGTTATTGCCTGCGAAAGCCAGATCGGTTCTGGCGCCCTGCCCCTTTCCACAATACCGAGCGCGGGCTTGTCCCTGACGCCGGTCGAGAACAGTGGCCGCAGGCTTGCCGGGTTGGCAGCGGCACTTAGGCGGCTCCCGGCACCGATCATCGGCCGTATCGAGCGCGGGTCGCTGGTGCTGGACCTGCGTTGCCTCGAGAATGAGGCCGGTTTTTCTGCCAATTTCGCAGATCTTGTTTCACCGCTCAAAGGAGGCTTTGATGTTGAGCCTTCTTAGCCGGTTCTCGCGAAAACCGACAGAAAACAATGCATTGGCCGAAGATAAGATGGCGATTGCATTGACGGCGGCTACGAACGGCGATTACGCGACTGCGCTCTCGATATGGGAACCTTTGGCGCGAGCCGGAAATGCGCGGGCCCAAAACAATATCGGTGCGTGTTTCGCTGGCGGATTAGGTGTTACGAGAGATTGCCAACTCGCCCGTGACTGGCTGATATTGTCGTCGGAGGCCGGTGACCCGGTTGGGCAGCGCAATCTCGCATCTCTGTTGTTCACCGGCGAGGGCATCAAGCCAGACCATCAACGAGCGCTGGCGCTTTACCGCCAGGCGGCGGAACAAGGGGACGGCGAAGCTCAAGACATGTTGAGCTGGATGCTGCTAGAAGGCGAAATCGCCGAGCCAGATCCCGCAGAGGCGCGCCGGTGGGCACTTGCCGCCGCGCAAAACGGCTCTGCCGCCTCCATGACGCGGCTGGGAATGCTCTATCATAATGCCCTTGGCGTCCCGCGTGATCCGGCCGAGGCCGTTCGCTGGTGGCGACTTGGTGCCAATGCCGGCGATGCCGACGGACAGGCGATGCTCGGCGCAGCCTATCATCTGGGAAGCGGTGTCGAACGCGATCCGGTTGCGGCGTTTGCATGGCTGTTGCGAGCGCGCAAGGGGGACAGCGCTCTGGCCACGCCTTTCTTCGACATTGTGCACGCGGCGCTCGATACCGACCAACTCGCCCGAGCTGAGCGCCTTGCTGCAATATCCCTGCCCGAAGCATCGGCCCCTTTGTCAAAGGTAGGAAAGCCATGATTGTTGGTACCGCAGGGCATATCGATCATGGCAAGACATCGCTGGTCAAGGCTCTGACCAACGTCGATACGGACCGGCTGAAAGAGGAAAAGGCCCGCGGCATATCGATCGATCTCGGCTTCGCCTATATGCCGGTGGACGGAGCTGAGACGATTGGCTTTGTCGACGTTCCTGGGCACGAGAAATTCATCCACACCATGCTTGCCGGAGCAAGCGGTATCGATTTGGCGCTGTTGGTGGTTGCCGCCGACGACGGCTTAATGCCGCAGACGCACGAGCACCTCGCCATCATCGATCTCCTCGGTATCAAACGGGGCGTTGTCGCGCTGACCAAGGCAGATCTCGTGCAAGAAGACCGGCTGACCGAGGTCGAAACCGCAATACGAAACGAACTCGGCGGGACGGCAATTTGCGATGCGCGGATAATCGCTGTTTCAACGGTTTTGGGACAAGGTATCGCGAGTTTACACGAAGAGCTCGTCAATGCTGCTCGCCACTTCGACCGGCGCCAGACAACTGGCCGCTTCCGGTTGGCGGTTGATCGATCGTTTACGATTCACGGGGCAGGAACCATTGTGACCGGAACCGTACTTTCGGGGATGGTGGCAATCGGCGATCATGTAACCATAAGCCCGTCAGGCCTTGCAGCCCGTATCCGCTCAATCCATACCCAGAACCAGCCAAGTGAGAATGGCCGCGCCGGCGAACGTTGTGCCCTTAACCTCGTCGGTGATGGCATCACAAAGGCCGCCGTTCATCGTGGTGATATGGTGCTGGAGCGAAGCTTGCATGCGCCGACGAGCCGAATTGACGCGACACTGCGCGTGCTTGCGTCTGAGCGAAAGCCGATTGGTCACTGGTTTCCGGTACGGCTTCATCATGCATCAGTCGAGGTGGGTGCTCGTATCGTTTTGTTGGCCGATGAGCCTGTGGCGCCCGGAGCACGCGCCCGAGTCCAACTCGTGTTGGACCAGCCAGTCGCTGCCGCGGTGGGCGATCGTTACGTCGTGCGTGACACATCGGCGCGGCGCACAATTGGCGGCGGAACCTTTCTGGATTTGCGTGCTCCAGCCCGCAGACGCCGAACCCCGGAGCGAAGGGCGCAGCTCGACGCGCATGCTCTTATTGACCCGGAACGTGCGATTGGTGCATTGCTTGCAGCGCCGCCATTCCATCTCGATATCACGGCTTTTGCCCGCGACAGGACCTTGCCGACAGCGCATGTCAGGGCGTTGACAGAATCGCTGGGCGCGGTACTCCTGCCGCTGGACGCTTCCGTACTGGCCATGTCTTTCGCGCAATGGTGCAAGTTCCGGCAAGACCTGCTGGATCGGCTCGAAACGTTCCACGCCGGCAATCCGGATTTGTTGGGGATCGGCATTGAACGGCTGCGGACACAGCTCGAACCGCGCCTGCAGACGCCGGCATTTCGTGCAGCGTTGCAAAGTCTCGCAGGTGCGGGAGAGATTGCTCTTGAAGGAGCCTGGGTCCGGCTCCCGGGTCACCAAGTGACCATGGCCCCGGCCGACGAGCGGCTTTGGAACGGGATCGAGCCGCTTCTGGGTGGAACCCAACGGTTCCGTCCGCCTCGCGTTCGCGATATCGCTGAATTGCTCGCGATTCAAGAGCCGCAGGTGCGGCGGCTGCTGAAGCTGGCGAGCCGCATGGGCAAGGTGCACGAAGTAGCACACGACCATTTCTTCCTGCGAGATACGATTGCGACAATGGTTGCGATCATTGCCAGACTCAGTTCGGGCGCGGAGAAAGGCTGGTTTACCGCAGCGCAATTTCGTGATTGCGTCGAAAATGGCCGCAAGGTTGCAATTCAGATCCTTGATTTCTTTGATCGGCACAGCGTGACAGTACGGCATGGCGATCTTCGGCGCATCAATTGGAATCGTTTGGAGCTTTTCGGCAATTTGACGGATGGTGCCATAAGCGAAAAGGTTGTTTCTGGAGGAGAATCGTCCCCGGTGGGGCGTCCGGACTTCAAATCCGGGAGGGGCCGAGAGACGGTCTTTGGTGGGTTCGACTCCCACTCTCTTCCGCCGTCAGTGAGCGGGTCTGGTTCCGGGAGCAAGCGATGAGCGCGGCTACCCTTTATATCGAGGGACTGCAGCGAGCGGCTGACAGGGCACAGTCGGCAGAATCCGCTTACCGGCAGGAGGCGGCGGCCCGGATAAAAATACTCGAACGCGAACGCGCGTTCGCCTTTCGCCGGATGAATTTGATGCGGTCCATTGCTGAAACTGTGAGGGCGAAAGTCGAGGACAATACCGGCGCGGAAGAACGAACCGGTGAGGAAATCGCCGTCGCCGGCGCGCTTGCTTTATTGCGGGTTAAACTGGGTTGGTCGTCGGATAGTGAAATGCAAGACGCAACACTCGCGAAATTCACGCCTGTCACCGTTGCACTTTATCGCGCCTTCAGCAGTGAGCACCAAGAAACACCAAACCCCTCGCCAGACATTAGCGAAACCCTCATCCGATTTGAGGACTGGTACGAGGAGGCTTACGGCATTTCATTCTGGATGCTTTTTGAGAATCCTATTCCCGATACGCCGCGTGTCGATTTTTAGCCCAAAGGCCAGCTCGAAGCTATATCGACATAGTATTGCAAAATTCTATGCCTCGCGGATGGATGGGGTTAGCGTTCGTGGACTTTGTTCCGACAACGCCCGCCTTTTTCGTGGAGCAGAACAGGAAACGAAATATCGGAAGACGCTCATTTAAGCGTGAATTGTGATGTTATGAATCTGGCCGGTTTCCGTGTGGAACGATTACTGCCGCTCCGCTCAAACGACCGGATCGAAGAGCTTCAAGCGCTGTGTTCGTCTCTTCGAGAGAATAACAAGTGGTTGTTGTATCCACGCCGGCCTTTCCGATGATCGTAAAGAATTCTCTGGCATCCTCACGCGTCAGATTCGCCACCGAAACCAGCTCACGCTCCCCCCAAATTGTGGCATATGGCATGGCTGGGATTTCGCTCATATGAATACCACCGCAAACCACGCGGCCGCCCTTGCGCACCGCTCCTAAGGCCGTTGGTACAAGGTCGCCGATCGGAGCGAAAATGATGGCCGCGTCCAGTTCCTCGGGCGGTCTTTCCTCCGAGCCGCCGGTCCAAACAGCACCGAGTTTTTGGGCAAAACGCTGCGCTTGCAAATCTCCCTTTCGGGTAAACGCGTAGACTTCTCGACCCTGCCACGCACATAGCTGCGCGATGATGTGAGCTGCGGCCCCGAAACCATAAAGTCCGATCTTCCTGGCTTCACCAGCCTTCTTGAGAGAGCGCCAGCCGATCAAGCCAGCACATAAAAGCGGTGCCTGAGAGACTGGATCCGCGGTCGGATCAAGGTCAATGGAGAAACTGTCGTCGGCGATCACATGTGTAGCAA
>NZ_JBBNAN010000502.1:0-4165 GCF_037994405.1 Phyllobacterium sp. | reverse complement strand
ATCAATGATCTGTTCATGCGCGGGACCCTGACCTTCGGCTATATGGAACAGCCGAATATCCCGCGTTCGCTGGCCATTTGCCGGAAACTAGGCTGGAAATTCGACATCATGACCACCTCTTTCTTCCTTTCGCGCCGTTCTCTGAAAGCGCCGCATCCATGCGCTTTTGAAACGGGAGGGGTGGACTGTGAATGCCAAACGTGTCTGCCGGCTATATATCGAGGAAGGCTTGCAGATCGAAACAAGCGGCCCAAGCGCAAGGTGTCAGCCAAGCTGCGTGACGACCGGAAACCGCCCTCAGCACCCAATGATGTTTGGGCGATGGATTTCCTGTCGGACCGTTGTTTGACGGCCGCAAGATCCGGGTTCTGACAATCGTCGATGCCTGTTCGAAAAGCCGAGAATCCCATCTCGCCTTGGTCCAGCGGAAGGGGCAAGTCCATAAAGCAGGAAAACTCTATCCTCCGGCGGTCCGAAGTTCGGGTGCAGTTCACGACCCTGGTGCCGCGGATTGATATGTCGACCGCCCACTACAGATGCGAAAAAAGATGTAGCGCCGGTTCGACAGGCATCAACGGCCAGCTTGCGGATATTCGCGATCGAAATTCTCGTCGTTTTTCCCGGCATCACAGCTTCAACGCAACTTTTCTACCCTCATAGAAGGCATAGGGCGCCTGCCGCGGTGCGGCACAGTCGCCGATTTCCATAATATTGCAGCCACACGAGCGCAATTCCTCACCCAACCAGTTGGCCGGCGCATTGGTGGTGGCAAGCACGAGGCTGTCGCCCTCCTCGAAGAAGCGTTGCCCCGTGTTGTGATCCAGGAGTGTGACGCCGTTGCCGTGCCACTCGAGCACGCTGACCTCAAGCAACCATTTGACGCCAAGTTTCTTCAGGTTACGGCGAAGGGGGACGTCGGCTGTCGTACGCTGGAGCTCTTTGCCGATAAAGGGATCGGGCGAGATCATCGTCACCGCGTGCCCGTCTTCCGCCAGTTTCCAGGCTGTTCCACAGCCGCGCCAGCCGCCTCCCTCATCGAGCAGAAGTACGCGTTTCCCCGGTCGTTTCTCGCGCGCCATGACTGCCTCTATCGAGAAAACGTTTCCTTTCTCGATTCCGGGGAGCGTTTCGACCGAGGGGAGGGCCTTCTGAAAGCCGGTGTCGGGCGAATAGGAGCCAGTCGCGAGGATGACGGTATCCGCACCGACGGCCTCCACGTCCGACGCCTCGATGTAGGAGTTCAGACGGATATCGACGCCAAGCTTTGTCAATTGCCGCTCGTACCAGGCAATGAGATCAAGGATCTGGCCACGGCGAGGCTGCATTCCGGCGAGCAGGAAATTGCCCCCCAACCGGCTCGAGGCTTCGGCGAGGATGACCTGGTGCCCCCTTTCCGCGGCCACTCTGGCCGCTTCCAGTCCGGCGGGGCCTGCGCCGACCACCAGCACTTTCTTCGGACGCTCGGAGGGGATGAAGCGATCGCCGCCCCATTGGAATTCCCGTCCCGCGGAAGGGTTGACGAGGCAGCTTATCCAGTAATCGCGCGCGCGCCGTCCCCAGCACATCTGGTTGCAGGAAATGCAACCGCGAACGTCATCCGGTCGGTCTTCGCTGGCCTTTCGGGCAAGATGGGGATCCGCAATCTGGCCGCGCACGATCGAGACGAGATCGGCTGCGCCTTCACCGAGCACTGTTTCGCCGTTCTCGGGCGTTCTGATATGGCTCTCGGCAATGACCAGGGCGTTCTTGACGGACCGCTTGATCGTCGCCGCAAGATCCACTCCCAACTTCTCCGGATAAAGAAACGTCGGCATTAGTTTGTGGAAGTCGAGATAACCACCTGAACCGCAGGTCACATAATCGACGACGCCCAACCTGTCATGAATCGCAACGATCTCTGCGAGCTCGTCTCGCGTCAGCGCCACGCTATGGTCCGGTTCATCGCTGACCGCGAGACCGATAATGAAGTCGGCACCACATTCCGCGCGGATCCGGGTCATGATTTCCCGCGAGAAGCGGGTGCGGTTTTCCAGCGATCCGCCCCATCGGTCCTCTCGGCGGTTCGACCAGGGCGTCCAAAACTGATCGACCAGACCGAGATAAGCCGCCCAAACTTCAACACCGTCAAAACCGGCGGCGCGACATCGGCGGGCAGCCTGAAGGAAGCCGTCAACCGTTTCCCAGATCTCCTTTTCGCTCATCGGATGCGAGCCGTCGCTGTCGTGATAGCTGGGAAGACCTGAGGGCGACCAATGCGGATGATAGGAATTGTCGGAATCGCCGTGGGCGCCGACATGGTAGAGCTGCTGGATCGCCACCGCGCCATTTCCCTTGATCGCGGCGGTGACCTTCGTGAAAGAAGCGATGACGCTGTCATCACAGGGCAGAAAGTTGCCGCGCGTCAACACGGCGGCGGGATGAACGGGCATCGGCTCGACAACGATCATACCCGCGCCGCCTATAGCGCGCTCGGCATAATAGGCGACGTGCTGTTCGTCCGGGAGGCCGCCCTTGGCCATATTCGCCGTGTGCGCCCCAAACACGATTCTGTTCCTTAAAGTGTGCCCGCCCAGCTTTGCGGGTGAAAACAGATGCGGAAAAAGTTTTGACATCGAGGTTCCCCGGTGTTGCAAAAGAAACTAGAGGACGTGCTGTTGGGATCGCGTCAGCCCTTGTGTGTTTGGGAGATTGGCTCATCGAGGCGTTGATTGATGCTCTTGCGAATGTGATGCACCGCTTTCCAGACGGCGAAAAGGACCAAAGGAATGGCGGCCAAGACGGCAAGTTTTGCCACATGCGGGTCAAGGCCAAGCTCTGAGGTGCTTTCAAGGCAGATCTTGGCAAGGCCGACGGAATAGTAGGTGATCGCGATTACCGAGAATCCTTCAACGGCCTGCTGGATATGCACCTGGATTCGCGCACGCTCCTCCATGGAGGTGAGCAGGGAGGCGTTTTGATCCTCAAGTTGAACCTGGACCGTGGTCCTGAGCAGGTCGCCCGCGAGACTGACACGTCCGGCCAGTTCGTCGAGGCGTCTTTCCGCTGCCCGGAAGGAGCGGATCGCAGGCTGGAACCGTCGATCGATGAACGTTCCAATCCTCTGCCGCTGTTCAACGCGGCCTTCCCGCAGTTCCTGCATCCTGCTGGCGACGATCTCCGCATAGGCCATGGTCGCCCCGAAACGTTGTCGAGCGATCGCAGAGAAGTTGAGCACGTCAGATGACAGCCTCGTTACTTCCGAGAGAAGTGCCTTGTCGACCTTGATGGTGCTCTGCATATGAGCGATCAGGTGTTTCAGCCGCCGATCGAATATAGCCAGATTCGCGACGGTCTCTCTCGCCACAGGCATGGCGAGCAACGCCATCATGCGGTAGGTCTCGATCTCAAGCAGCCGGCGGACCATACGCCCCGTGCGGTAGGCGTTGAGGTTCCTATTGAAGAGCAAGATTTCGACAAAGCCGCTTTCGGTGAGGCGGAAATTCGAATGCACCTCCGCATCACCGCCGCCAACCTTAGACGCGACATAATCCGCGCACGGCTTTTCAAGGCGCTGGTCATCCTTTTCGTCACGCACAAGGACGCGGACAGCGGCGATGACCCGTCCGTCAGCACGATCGCAAAGTTCCTGGAACGCTTGCGGAGGCGTGCCGCCAAGATCGTCCGAGGGGCGGGCGACGAAGGTCAGTGTCAAAAACTCGGTATGCAGTTCCCACTTGAGGCGGCCGCCGGCGAATCGCCCGATGCCATGCTTGCCTTGCTGCGTGGTCGACACCTCCTCCAGCCCGGGAGGACCGTCCGGTACCGAAGGAGGGCCGTCTTCGCCGATGATGGCGACATGCCACACGTCGGTATCTCCATCAAAATAGAGCGATGGACGCGCATGGAGCTCGTTATGAAGCTCGTCTCGCAATGGATGTTCAAAACGAACGTGCATTTGGTGCTGCCCCGGAGATTCCCGATTTACAAGGTCTTCGCTACTCCGCAGCTGCCTGCGCAGTCAGGTGACTAATCGGCGTAACCATGGCCTGGATCAGGCTGTTCATGCTGATGACGCCGGTAGGCTTGCCATTGTCATCGATGACCGTTGCATATTGCTGATTGGCGTCGGTCATGGTCTTGGCCGCTTCTTCGAGAATCGTGCCAGTTCTCACCGTTACACCGCCTG
>NZ_JBBNAN010000501.1:0-1663 GCF_037994405.1 Phyllobacterium sp. | reverse complement strand
AAATTGGCTATGCAATGGCCTCTTTCGAGTAGCCGCATAAGACCGGTTTCGGCAGCACGGAGGTCCTCAACGAGAAGCGCGAGCGCGCGCCGAACCGTCGAAAGTGGGTGGAGAACGTGATTGCGAGTCAGACTGTTCCCTGTTGCGCCAAAAAGGTGCATGCTACCGGAAATTGTACCGTTGCGGAACGAGCGTAGTATTCAGTCAATCGATGCTGCCGTATGTCTTTCGAACATGAAATCCAACTTTCAAGGAGGAATGATCATGGTCAAATTCGCCCTTTATGTGCCGCTTGAAGCACGGCCCGGAAAAGAGGAGGAGGTCGCTGCATTTCTCCGTGCGGGACTGCCGCTGGTCAATGAGGAGCCGGGGACCGTCGCATGGTTTGGCGTCCGGTTCGGCAGGACTTCCTTTGCAATCTTCGATGCGTTCCCCGATGAGGATGCGCGGGGTGCACATCTGTCGGGCAAGGTTGCGGCGGCGCTCATGGCGCGGGCGGACGAACTCTTTGCCGCCCCGCCGCAGATAAACAAGCTGGACGTCGTGGCGGCAAAGCTGCCTTGAACCAAGGCCGGTTACCGGGAACCAAACTCCTGCAGGACCGTTCACGCCAATCGCAAGGGGAAAGTGTCTTTCATGGCTCCACGCTCATTCTGGAAGGGGTATCTCAAGCTCTCGCTGGTAACTTGTCCTGTGGCAATGTCGCCGGCGACCACGGACGAGGAAAAGATACGTTTCCACACGCTCAACCGGAAAACCGGCAACCGCGTCGTCAGCCAGTATGTCGATTCGGTGAGCGGCAAACCCATCGATGAGGACGACGAGGTAAAAGGCTATCAGCGCGGCGAAGACGAATATGTCATGCTCGAGGATGACGAGATCAGTGCAGTGGCGCTCGAAAGCACGCGCACGATCGATATCGAAATGTTCGTGCCACGCGAGAGCATTGACTGGATCTGGTACGACAAGCCGCATTATCTGACGCCGGACGATCCCGTGGGCGAAGAAGCCTTTTCGGTCATACGCGGCGCCATGGAGGCAACTGGCAGGGTCGGTATCTCGCGACTCGTCATGTATCGGCGCGAACGGGCGGTGATGCTTGAGCCGCGCGGCCTTGGGATAGTGCTGTGGACGTTGCGCTACGGTGATGAGGTGCGCGACCGCGATGCCTATTTCGGCGACATCCAGAATGGTAAAACTGACCCCCAGCTCATGACGCTGGTGAAAACATTGATCGACGAGCGGACGAAGCCCTGGGACCCGAAGATGGTGGACGATCCGGTACAGGATCGCCTGCTTGAAATCATAGCTGCGAAAAAGAAGGGCAAGAAACGGCCCGCCGCAAAGGCAATAGAGCCCGAGCCATCCAGCAATGTCATCAACATTATGGACGCCCTGCGCAAGAGCATTGCAAGTGAAAGCAAGCCAAAAAAGAAGCGCTAGAGCAAATGTTGCCTATTTAGAGCCGGAAACCCAGCCGTTGGTTTGCTTGGCAAACCTACAAGCTTTCAAACCCGCTGGTCGAATTGACCGCATTTCGAGAGAAATGCGGTTCGACCAGTGGGCCAGGCGAATTCGGGCCAAATCCACCGGGCTTTAGCATCGTGCGATGCAAAGGCATCGGCCTCGCCAAACCCCTTGACCTTGTCCGCGTATTCCCTCC
>NZ_JBBNAN010000500.1:0-48229 GCF_037994405.1 Phyllobacterium sp. | reverse complement strand
TACCTAGCCCGCGTCGGCGCTGCTATCGCGGATCGGGACGTTCTGTTTCTGCGGTCGCATGTCGGCAAGCTGCACCAATCCGAACTTGGCCACGTTCTCGAAGCGTTGCACTCTGATCAGCGAGCAGCACTTGTCGAGCTCTTGGGTGACGAATTCGACTTCGCCTCGCTGACCGAAGTAGATGAGGCGGTCCGGCTTGAGATCGTCGACGCTCTTCCCAACGAACAGATCGCCGAGGCTGTCCAAGAGCTTGATTCCGATGACGCCGTCTACATTCTCGAGGATCTCGACCAGGAAGATCGCGATGAGATTCTGGCCCAGCTGCCGTTCACCGAACGAGTTCGCTTGCGCCGCTCCCTGGGCTATCCGGAAGAAACCGCCGGTCGCCGCATGCAGACGGAGTTCGTGGCGGTCCCACCATTCTGGACTGTCGGGCAAACCATTGATTATATGCGCGACAATGATGATCTGCCGGAATCGTTCTCGCAGATTTTCGTGATCGATCCGATGTTCCGCCTTTTAGGCGCTCTGGATCTTGATCGCATCTTGCGGACGCGGCGCGATGTCAAGGTCGAGGAGATCATGCATGAAACCCGCCATGCGATCCCGGCCACAATGGACCAGGAAGAAGCGGCCCAAATCTTCGAGCAATATGATCTGCTATCTGCTGCAGTCGTCGATGAGAATGAGCGTCTTGTTGGTGTTTTGACCATTGAGAACATCGTCGATGTCATCCAGGAAGAGGCCGAAGAGGACATCATGCGCCTTGGCGGTGTTGGCGATGAAGAGCTCTCTGACTCGGTTCTCTCCACGTCGCGCTCGCGTACGCCCTGGCTGGTGATTAATCTGTTTACGGCGATTCTGTCAGCATCGGTTATCGGATTGTTTGATGCCACCATCCAGCAAATGGTGGCATTGGCCGTTCTCATGCCGATTGTAGCATCGATGGGCGGCAATGCTGGCACGCAGACCATGACGGTGACGGTGCGAGCGCTCGCCACGCGTGACATGGATATCTACAATGCAGGTCGCATTATTCGCCGCGAAGCGTCTGTGGGTCTGATCAACGGGGTTATCTTCGCGATCATGATCGGCATGGTTGCTGGTCTCTGGTTTAGCAACGGTAATCTAGGGGGAATCATCGCAGCGGCGATGATTATCAACATGCTTGCAGCTGCTCTGGGTGGAATTTTAATCCCCCTGTTGCTACATCGTTTCGGAGCGGATCCCGCCATTGCTTCCGCGGTGTTTGTAACGACCGTAACCGATGTCGTTGGTTTTTCATCGTTTCTTGGCTTGGCCACATGGTGGTTTGGCTTCAAATAGCACCCTCCGTGACTGTTGTGCACTAAAGTCCTCAACCATATACAATCGTGCAATTGACTTTTACGTAATTGCGTGGGCAATACATTCAATCGATATGATCGGGAGAATGGAGAGCAGTGTCTGGCATGCGCGAATATTATTCCATTACCGAACTGACGCGAGAGTTCGGCGTATCGACGCGGACATTACGGTTCTACGAGGATGAGGGCCTGATCCATCCGGTGAGGCGTGGTCGCACGCGACTGTTCAGGCCGTCGGATCGTCATCTGCTTAAGCAAATCCTGCGCGGCAAGCGTCTTGGCTTTTCCATCGCGGAGATTCACGAGATCGTCCAGATGTACAACGAGCCGCCCGGTGAGACGGGCCAGCTTCACCTTTTGATGAAACGGGTGGAGGAGAAGCGCGCGGATTTGCGCCAGAAGCGTCGCGACATCGAGGAAACCCTGACTGAACTCGATCAGGTTGAGGAGGCCTGCATCGAACGGCTGGCAGAGCTCGGCGTCAACACGTAAGCGCGTTGCTACTGCAGGCTTTGCTGCGTACAGACGCCGGCGATTTCCTCCATCTGGGGATCGCTCTGATCGCGCCTGCCAGCAAAGACGTCGCCAAAAATACCCTGCTTTTCAGTCTGACCAATCACACAATCGCAAAACCTCTCGCAGAATGCCCTGTCGTTGCCATTCTGGCAGCTTTGGACGCAGGCCTGTCCAAATACCTCGTGCGGCGTCGGAACCGCAGGGGGAAACAGCTGCGATATCAAGAAAACGCAGCTGATAAGGACCGGTTGGTGGATGAGGTAGAAGGCAAGACTGTGCTGGCCAATGTAGCGCAGTGACCGGTCGAGCCAGAGGGGTGCGATACTGCCCGCAAGGAACTTCAATGCGTTGAATTGCTGCATGGCTTTGGCAATTGCCATGCCGGCCAGAACAGCGCCAAACCAGGGGAAGACCGGCACGTAATCGTTTGATCGAATGAGTATTTCCGACAGCCCCAATCCCCAGAAGATCGGTGCATCGAAGGTGGACGAGACCAGATAATGCGGGGCAGCAACGACAGCCACTGCGGCCATGGCTATGATCAGCGCCGGTAACCTCAGGAAAAGCAGGCCCAGAACACTGGCCACAGCGATCTGATGCAGAATGCCGAAAAAGACGAAGCTCTCAGGCGTGATGGTCAAAGTGACGAGCGTTATCGCCAGCGCTGCTGCTACGATTTGGGCAAGCCGAATGCCAAAGGCCCGCCAGCGGATCTGTTGGCGGTGGGCAAGCACAAGGCTGAAGCCAACCAGGACCAGAAACGTCGAGGCTATGACGCGGGCATATATCTTCCATATTCCATGCCCCGTCGTGCCAGGTTCGAGGTAGCCGAAGAACTCAAAATCCCAGCCCGTGTGATAGGTCGCCATGGCGATGAGGGCTAGGCCGCGCAACACATCCAGTTTGCCGAGGCGAGCCTTTGCAGGAGGTTTCAAAGTCTCGGCTTGGGCCATGGGGCAGAATCTCACGTTAGATAATAGTTGCCGCAGGCTAGGCGACATGATTAGCAAAATCCATGGCCTTGCAGGTGATTGCCTTGGAAGGTTTTTGTTACACAATTCAAAGGTTTCTATGAAACAGACATATTATGTCGCTTGATTGACTGCTATCGCTGAAGCGGCGCTCGAAACTCTCGTCGACGCTCGAATCATGCCCACAGTCAGCCAAGTGATCAATCAAGTTCGCCATCCTATCTGGATTACCACGACCAAGCGTCCAACGGCGCGAGTGTTCGCCATTCTCTTTGGCATTGAATCGATGGCGCGGGCAATCATCACCAGCGTCGTTCCGATTCAGACCTATGATCTTCTCCAAAGTGAACGTAGCGTCAGCATTCTATACACCGGCATGTCCTTGCTCGGATTGATCTCGACCCTGTCGATTCCGCTTTTGATTGTGCGCATCCCGCGTCGGTGGGTTTACACGGCAGGTGCGACATCTTTGATGTTGGGTTGTTGCGCCTTCGCGCTGGATACGTTGCCAGGGCAGGCGGCGGGGCTGTTCTTACGGACCTTCGGCGCCGGAACATTGTCAATCACACTCAGTCTTTACATTATGGACCACATCAAGAAGGGTGAACTGGTCCGTGCAGAATCCGTCCGGATGGCGACCGCCACGTTTGCCTGGACCGGCGGACCATTCCTTGGCGTTTTTCTCTACACCCGCGTTGGAATGATCGCGCCATTCCTCCTCTCCATAGGCTTTTCGCTGCTGCTGCTCACACTTTTCTGGTATTTCCGGCTCAGTGACAATCCAGCGCTACAGAAGGGCCCGAGCCGCCCGGCCAATCCAATCGCCAATGTGCGCCGCTTCGTCGTGCAGCCACGGCTACGGCTGGCATGGCTGATTGCGTTTTCGCGCTCCTGCTACTGGAGTACGTTCTTCGTCTATGGTCCGATTCTGATGGTGGCGACCGGACAGGGAACCCTTGCGGGCGGGCTTCTGGTCTCACTCGGTAACCTGTTCCTACTGGGCTCCATCCTTTGGGGCAAAGTGGGAATGGCAAAGGGTTTGTCACGCACAATTTCAGGTGTGTTCGTGCTACTTGCAGCCGCCTTGATCGGCGCGGGCCTTGCGGGCGAAGCATTGCCAATGCTCGCCGCGGTCATGCTCCTCGTAGGGGCGTTTTTCTGTGTGGCAATCGACACACTTGGCTCGACGACATTCATTCGTGCAGTCCATCCGCACGAGCGAGCACAGATGACGGCCGTGTACCGAACCTATCTCGATTTCTCCGAGATTTTACCGGCGTTCTTCTATTCGATCATCCTCACATTTTTCGACCTCGGTGCGATCTTCATCGCGCTGGCTTGCCTAATGGTGTTCACCGCGATCTTCGTCTGGCGCTATCTGCCACGCGGTCTATAGATCGCCACTCACGCTGTTCTGCATCAGGACATCGCGCGCCGTCGAAAAGAACTGCCGGCGTAACAGGACAATGGCCACCAGGGTCGTCGTGACCATGAACACCAATGGGTGCAGGAACCACCCGAGATAACCGATGGAAAAGAAGATGCCACGCAGCCCGCTGTTGAAATGCTGGCCGGCCTGAATGTTGATCCCCGCGGCACGATTGACACTGGCGATAACAACAGGATCCTCGGGCCCCTTGTCGCGGGCCATGGGTACGCCGCCAATGAGGATAGAGCAATAATTGAAGAGCCGGTACGACCAAGCGAATTTGAAGAAGGCATAGGCAAACAGCACGAGAAGTCCGAGAATCTTGGTTTCAAACAATTGTTGCGTCGTCTCGCCCAACAATGGCAGGTCGTGAAATAACGTCAGGACGCGGCCAGACGAATTCAGAAGGCCGAAGCATCCGCCGATCGCCAGAATTGATGTCGACGCAAAGAAGCCAGTGCCCTGCTGCAGGCCAATCATGATGCTGGTGTCGATCATACGTAGTTCGCGGGTCGACATGGTCGCCATCCACTGACGTCGTGCCTGGTTCATCTCGTATGTCAGTGATTTCCTGCCGGCAAAACCGTTGGCCGTTGTGTGGGAGTAAAGCGCCCAGACAATGAAGAAATAGGCAAGGGCCGCAGCGTCGAGCCAATAGGAAATATTCGGAGCAGCTTCCATTTCTTTTCTCAGTGAGCGCAACTGTTGCTGCGAATGTACGGTAATTCGATCGGTTCGCAAATCTCGTTAAACCGTCATCGACAATCAATCGGTTTAGAAAGGAAAGCTCGTTTATGCACGTTTTCTTTTGACTTTTATTCCAGCAGATCTATGTCGTAGAAACGCAAGGCAAAGTCGGCGGCGGGCTGCAGCAATTGCGAGCAACCAGCCATTATGTGAAGCTAGCGATTTCGCCCAAACAAAGGTGCCTGATGTTCCTGTCGGTTTTCGATCTTTATAAAATCGGCATTGGTCCTTCAAGTTCTCACACCATGGGACCGATGACTGCCGGTGGTCTGTTTCTCGAGGAACTCAAGAGTGGCCAATGGCCACGACCGACCGGTGTCAAGGTTGACAGGCTTCGGGTGCATTTACACGGCTCCCTCGCTTTCACCGGAATAGGTCATGCCACGGACCGCGCCGTTATCCTTGGCCTTTGTGGTTTGTTGCCTGCGACTGTCGATCCAAACCAGATGGACACACTGCTTGAGACAGTGAAGCAGAACAAACGTATTTCACCAGAAGGCCATCCGTCCTATCGCTTTGATCCGGCGACCGACCTCATTATGGATCGGCGCACACCACTGCCGGGACATGCCAATGGAATGGCGTTTGAAGCCTATGACGCCGATGACCGCCTGTTGTTGCGGCGCATTTTCTATTCGATCGGCGGTGGTTTTGTCGTGACAGAAGAAGAGCTGGAATCGGCAAAGACGCGCACGGCTCCCAAAGCAGAAGTTCCAGTCCCATTTCCCTTCATCAATGCCGCCCAGATGATGAGCATGGCCAAGGAAAGCGGATTATCCATTGCCGAGATGAAGCGGCACAACGAAGAAGTCTTCATGAGCCGCGACGAATTGAATGCCGGGCTCGACCGTATTTGGTCGGCGATGCGCTCGTGCATTGATCGCGGGCTGGAGCAGGAGGGGATCATGCCCGGCGGGCTCAAGGTCAAGCGGCGCGCACGCTATCTACACGACCGCCTGCAGGAAGAATGGCGGCAGAATCGCGTCAACCCATTGCTCGCCAACGACTGGTTGTCGGTCTATGCCATGGCTGTGAATGAGGAAAATGCCGCCGGAGGACGGGTTGTTACGGCGCCGACAAATGGTGCCGCTGGCGTTGTGCCGGCGGTTTTGCGCTACTATCTGCATTTCCATGACGATGCAGACGCAGATGGTATTCGTGACTTCCTGCTAACGTCGGCTGCAATTGGCGGCGTTATCAAACACAACGCCTCGATATCCGGCGCTGAAGTTGGTTGTCAGGGCGAAGTCGGCTCAGCTTCCGCTATGGCTGCCGCAGGACTTGCTGCCGTCCTCGGTGGAACACCCGAACAGATTGAGAATGCCGCCGAAATCGCGCTCGAGCATCACCTTGGCATGACATGCGACCCGGTTGCCGGACTGGTTCAGGTCCCGTGTATCGAGCGTAACGCACTCGGTGCCGTGAAGGCGGTTACGGCTGCGTCGCTGGCCGTCAAGGGCGACGGTACGCACTTCGTACCGCTGGACGCGTGCATTGAAACGATGCGCCAGACGGGTGTGGATATGAACGAGCGCTACAAGGAAACCAGCCTTGGTGGCCTCGCTGTCAATGTGGTTGAGTGCTGAGAAATACCGCGACGTTGCGGGCAATCCCTTAGCGTAGGCGTAAACAGTTTCAATAAATCAAATACAGTCAAACCCAAAAAAGCTGCCATAGTTTCCTCCCGCCTGATCAGCAAAATCTGGTTGGGCTGCATAAAGGTATTGGGAGGACACTACCTTGGCATCAAATTCACTTGCGCATTCTATGCGGCAGCGACCAGAAGACGAAAACCTGGGCATCGGCGCAAACCTCGCTTATGGCCTGCAACACGTCTTGACGATGTATGGCGGGATCATAGCGGTTCCGCTCATCCTCGGTCAGGCCGCGGGACTGTCATCCAGCCAAATCGGCCTGCTGATCACTGCATCTTTATTTGCAGGCGGTTTGGCCACGATTCTGCAAACTATGGGTCTGCCCTTCTTCGGCTGCCAGCTGCCACTTGTCCAGGGAGTTTCTTTTTCCGGAGTGGCGACGATGGTGGCCATATCCGGTAACGGAGGGATGGAGGCAGTGCTTGGAGCCGTTATGGCGGCCTCGCTGATCGGGCTGTTGATCACGCCGGTTTTTTCAAGGATTACCCGATTTTTTCCGCCATTGGTCACCGGTATTGTAATCACGACGATCGGTTTGACCCTCATGCCTGTCGCTGCGCGTTGGGCGATGGGTGGAAATAGCAAAGCACCGGATTTTGGCAGCATGGCCAATATCGAACTGGCAGCTTTGACCTTGGTCATCGTGCTGTTACTGAGCAAGATGGGGAGTGCGACGATTTCGCGACTTTCGATCCTGTTGGCGATGATCATTGGCACGACCATCGCACTATTTCTTGGAATGACCGATTTCTCCAAGGTGAGTGAAGGGCCATTTCTGGCATTCCCGACGCTGTTTCACTTTGGCTATCCAACATTTCAGATCGCAGCGATTATTTCGATGTTCATCGTCATCATGGTGACCCTGGTTGAAACGTCTGCGGACATTCTGGCGGTTGGCGAAATAATCGAGACGAAGGTCGACTCGCGTCGGCTCGGCGATGGTCTGCGGGCGGATATGCTCTCAAGCCTGATCGCTCCGATCTTCGGTTCCTTCACTCAAAGCGCATTCGCCCAAAACGTTGGCCTGGTCGCCGTAACTGGCATAAAAAGCCGCTATGTTGTGGCGACCGGTGGATTATTCTTGGTGACACTCGGTCTGCTACCGGTGATGGGGCGGATCGTTGCCGCGGTTCCAAGCGCTGTTTTGGGTGGTGCGGGTATCGTCCTGTTCGGCACGGTCGCCGCGAGCGGTATTCGGACGCTGTCCAAAGTGGACTACCGCAACAACATGAATCTGATCATCGTTGCGACTTCCATCGGTTTCGGCATGATACCAATCGCGTCGCCCAATTTTTATGATCACTTCCCAACGTGGTTTGCCACCATCTTCCATTCAGGGATCAGTTCGGCGGCTATCATGGCAATTACATTAAACCTCGTATTCAACCACCTGACGGCTGGCAACTCGGATCAACAGTCGGTCTTTGTGGCGGGGACGGAACGTACGCTGCGCTATCAGGATATCGCCTTGTTGCATGACGGGGATTATTTCCTCAATGGCAAGCTCTATGATGCGAACGGCGTTGAAGTGCCGGTTGTTTCGCCGGAATTTCATGCAATCATTTCCAAGCACGATTTGGGAACGTCAACCGTCGCGGCCACAGCGGGCCAGACGAGTTAGAAAGTTGTCTCTGGCGCCGCCTGGTGCGGCGCCTGATGGTGTGGAGAAGCTAAGCGTTATGGTTGACGTCATCACCCGAAAGCGTAAATGCTTCTCTATGACCCTCAATCTCGTAAAATTATGCGTAGGCTGTACCGCGATCGAAGATCTGGCGGCATGGATTGATTTTCGCCTTGATGAGCGCAGAAGGGCCGGGCTGTCGCCGGAACAGTTTCATACAACGCGCATGGTACCCAAACGTATTGAGGAACTGCTTGACGGTGGATCGCTGTACTGGGTGATCAAAGGCAACATCCAGTGCCGGCAGCGACTCACCGACATCAGGACATTTACTGACGATGAGGGGATCTCACGCTGTCATCTCGTGCTTGAACCGCGCATCATTGCGACGGAATGGCAGCCACGCCGGGCGTTCCAAGGCTGGCGCTATCTAACCAGCGACGATGCGCCGGTTGATGAAGGGCAGGGCAAAACTGGCCGGGCCAAATTGCCGCCGGAATTGCGCAACGAACTGGCTTCGTTGGGTCTGCTCTAAAATCTCAGCAAATTCGCAATCTAACCGGCGTGATGCCATTGCGGCTATCTGACCGAATTCGCAACCGTGCCGGTGGCATCGCGGCGCGACGGGTTCTTGCCGCCTGACAGAGCAGGATGTTCACCAGATCCATCGTCTTGAATGCCGGATTGCCATGTCGAAGATCAGCAAGGCGTAGAGCCGCCTGCTGCAACACGTGGATGCCGGCAAAGAGCGGATTGGCTTCCCTGATCCTCGGGCTGGCCGAACCATGTATTTCAGTGACACTGGACATTCGCAAAACCCTCTACACTGTACAATCTGGGTCTTTCGGTTCGCGTGCCTTACGATTGCGGTGCAATCGCAAAGCAGTTGAAATTTTGGCGTTTCAAGGCAGCACACGCATTGTTCGCGGCCTTGGCTGATGGGATGCCGGCGAAGCGCGCGCGGTGATAGGTTGTTGAGCCCTTCTCGAATTTTTCCGTGTAGGGCGAAAGCGAGGCAATTGGGCCACCGACCTGCGCTGCTGCCTTGGACAGCATTGCCTTTGCTTCCTCGGCGCTCCCAACGGAAGCAATCTGCACCATCCACCCTGTTGCTGGTGCCGATGCGGTCGTTACGGGATCAACTTCGGCTGTGTCGCCTTCAGCAACCTCGACCTTCGGCGATGGTGTCGGAACTGCCAGAACCTGAGCTGCCGGCGATGGAGTAGGGGTGGGAGCTGCGTAGGCAGTTACGACATCTGCCGTTTGTGCTGCGGCCTCTTCACGCTGAAGCGGTACAGGCGCCTCGTCATTATCCGGCAGTTCGAGCGCAGCGACGTCGACCTTGCTGTTCTTGCGCGATGCGATCAGGTTGCCGCCATCACGGCGCGATGCAGCGGGAAGATATTGTTCAATCAGCTTGGCCATTTGCGCGTCGCGTGCTCCACCGCTAGTCCCACCCATGACGACTGCGACCAGCTTTTTGCCGTCCACATTGACCGAGCTCACAAGATTGAAGCCAGATGCCTGGGTGTAGCCTGTCTTGATACCGTCGACGCCGCGCACCTTGCCCAGAAGACGGTTATGGCCAACGATGCGACGGCCGCGGTAACTAAAGCTGCGTGTAGAGAAATAGTCATAATACTGCGGAAAATGTTCCCGAAGTGCGACGCCAAGCAGGGCAAGGTCTCGCGCCGACGACCGCTGCTGCGGATTTGGCAGGCCATTGGCATTGCGGAATTGGGTGTTGCGCATGCCAAGTTGCCTCGCCTTGTTGGTCATCATGACAGCAAAACGCTGTTCTGATCCGCCGAGGTATTCACCAATCGCGGTAGCTGAGTCGTTCGCTGATTTGGTGATGAGAGAAAGGATTGCCGCCTCGGCGCTGATGGTCTGCCCTGGGCGGAATCCTACCTTCGTCGGCGGCTGGCCAGCGGCATAAGCCGAAACCGGAATGGGCGTCGATTTTGAAACCTTACCGGACGCCATTGCCTCGAACAGCATATAGAGCGTCATCATTTTGGTTAGCGATGCGGGAAACCGCTGAGCATCCGCGTTTAACGAATAGAGCGTCTTTCCGGTATTGCCATCAACCACAATAGCCGCGGCTTTTGTGTCAGCCGACGCTTCATTGATACCGGCAAGGCTTATCCCTGAGACCATCGCCAGAGCAAGAAATGCATGAGCCATCTTTTTGATAAGTTTGTAGTTTTGGCGGGCCGGATAAAGCACAATCAACACCTGCTCGATATGCGTGTAGGGATTTCAATCGAACGATCTGAGGCATCAGAACGCATCGGTGAACTTTAGCCTGATCAGCGTTACCAAACTGTTTATGGTAACTGTGACGCCTACGTTTTCTGGGGCTTTTGGCTTAATTTTTAAGAAGATATTGCATTGCAACATAAATTTGACTTTTTGTGCAGTGCACACTACATCAATGCCGCTCCCAATAATCAACGCGTGGAAGGATCCATCATGGCCACTCCCTTCGAAACTCTGAATGATTCCAGCAAGGAATTCATCGCCAGCGCGATGAAGAGCGTATCGGCCCTTACGCAGGGTTTGCAGACCATCGCCAATGAAGCCGCGGATTACTCGAAGAAGTCTTTCGAGGAAAGCTCCGTACTGATTGAAAAACTCGCTTCGATAAAGTCGCCGGAGCAAGCGTTCGAAACTCAGAGCGTTTTTTCGAAGAAGGCCTATGAGGCGTTTGTTGCCCAGGCGACGAAGTTCGGCGAACTCTATGCTGATCTCGCCAAAGAGGCATACAAACCCTACGAAACTGCCGTAGCGAAGGTCGCGAAATAAACCCAGCTTTTGCTCCATTCGAATGAAGAGACCCGGTTCCCCGCGCAACCGGGTCTTTTTTTATTGGCGGAGGCTAATTCGGACTTTGCAACCGCAACTTGATATTGCAAGCTTCGAGAGAGGGCTTAAAATTAGCGCGTTGCGACCTACATAGAATGCATGGGGCAACACGGTGCTATCAGGATGCGGGTATCGAATGAGATGAAGCGGTTTCTACCCACTATGCAGGACGAGGACAAGGGCGGTGGCAATGGTCCCGGCAGGGGAACAGCCGTCATCACCAGAACCAAGCCGAAACTGAAAAAGCCTAGCCTTTATCGCGTGTTGCTTCTCAATGACGACTACACTCCAATGGAATTCGTCATTCATGTTCTGGAGCGGTTTTTCCAGAAGAACAGAGAAGATGCTACACGCATCATGCTCCATGTACATAATCATGGGGTCGGAGAATGTGGTGTCTTTACCTATGAGGTTGCGGAGTCCAAGATGACACAAGTCATGGACTATGCGCGACAAAACCAACATCCGCTGCAATGCGTGATGGAGAAAAAGTGAGGTTTCATGCCATCTTTCTCACCTAGTCTGGAGCGGGCCCTCCATCAAGCGCTGACAATTGCGAACGAGCATCATCACGAATATGCGACCTTGGAGCACTTGCTCCTTGCGTTGATCGATGATCAGGATGCGAGCAGCGTCATGCGTGCCTGCAACGTTGACCTTGCTCAATTAACGCGCACCGTGACTGACTATGTCGATCATGAGCTGGACAATCTTGTCACTGGCTATGATGAAGATTCAAAGCCGACCGCGGCGTTCCAGCGTGTTATTCAACGCGCAGTCATTCATGTTCAGTCTTCCAACCGCGAGGAAGTGACCGGCGCCAACGTCCTTGTGGCTATTTTTGCAGAGCGGGAAAGCCATGCTGCGTTCTTCCTCCAAGAACAGCAAATGACCCGCTACGACGCGGTCAACTATATTTCGCATGGGATCTCGAAGCGCCCAGGCGCATCTGAACCGCGGACGCCGCTGGGTACCGAAAGCAGTAGTGAAGAGAGCCACTCGTCGGAGGCTGAGGAAGGCGCCAAGAAGAAACAGGACGCGCTGACAGCCTACTGCAACAATCTCAACGATCGGGCCAAGGCCGGCAAGATCGATCCGCTGATCGGCCGCGATCAAGAGATTAACCGCACGATTCAGATTCTTTGCCGCCGCTCGAAGAACAATCCGCTTTATGTCGGCGATCCGGGTGTAGGCAAAACTGCCATCGCGGAAGGCCTCGCCAAGCGCATAGTCGAAGGCAAGGTTCCGAACGTTCTTCGCGATGCGACGGTATTTTCGCTGGATATGGGAACATTGCTCGCAGGAACCCGCTACCGTGGTGATTTCGAGGAACGCTTGAAACAGGTCATCAAGGAACTGGAAGAATTTCCGGGCGCGATCCTGTTCATCGACGAGATACACACGATAATCGGTGCCGGGGCCACGTCTGGCGGTGCGATGGATGCATCAAATCTGTTGAAGCCAGCACTATCGTCAGGATCGATTCGCTGCATTGGTTCAACCACTTACAAGGAGTTCCGGCAGTTCTTTGAGAAGGACAGGGCTCTGGTTCGTCGCTTTCAGAAGATCGACGTCAACGAACCGTCAATCCCGGATGCAATCGAGATTATGAAAGGGCTGCGCCCCTATTTTGAAGATTTCCACAAGGTCAAATACACGGTGGAAGCGATTAAGTCCGCCGTGGAACTCTCTGCCCGTTACATCAACGATCGCAAATTGCCGGACAAGGCAATTGATGTAATCGATGAGACTGGTGCGAGCCAGATGCTGCTGCCGGAAGGCAAACGCAAGAAGTCGATTGGTGTAAAGGAAATCGAGGCGACAATCGCCACGATGGCTCGCATTCCGCCCAAAACCGTTTCGAAAGACGACGAAGCTGTTCTTGCCAACCTTGAGGCGGAACTCAAGCGCGTGGTCTACGGCCAGGATTTGGCCATTGAGGCGTTGTCGTCATCGATCAAGTTGGCTCGTGCTGGTCTGCGCGAGCCGGAAAAGCCCATCGGTTCTTACCTTTTCTCCGGACCAACCGGCGTAGGCAAGACGGAAGTTGCTAAGCAATTGGCCCTGTCACTTGGCGTCGAGCTTTTGCGTTTCGACATGTCGGAATACATGGAGCGTCATACGGTCTCACGGCTGCTTGGTGCACCTCCCGGTTATGTCGGCTTCGATCAGGGTGGCCTCTTGACTGATGGCGTTGATCAGCATCCGCATTGCGTCCTGCTCCTCGATGAAATCGAGAAAGCGCATCCGGATCTATTCAACATCCTTCTGCAAGTTATGGACCATGGCAAGCTGACCGATCATAACGGCAAACAGATCGATTTCCGCAATGTCATCTTGATCATGACCACCAATGCGGGCGCTTCCGATATGGCTAGAGCTGCCATCGGCTTCGGGTCATCCCGGCGCGAAGGTGATGATATGGAGGCGATCAACCGGTTGTTCACACCGGAGTTCCGCAATCGTCTCGACGCGATCATTCCGTTCGGTGCACTGCCGGTCCCGGTTATCCACCAGGTAGTGCAAAAGTTTGTCATTCAGCTGGAGGCGCAGCTTGCTGATCGCGGTGTCACGTTCGACCTGCAGCAAGATGCGATCGCGTGGTTGGCCGACAAGGGTTATGACGACAGGATGGGTGCCCGTCCGCTGGCGCGTGTCATCCAGGAGTACATCAAGAAGCCGTTGGCCGATGAAGTGTTGTTTGGCAAGTTGAAGAAGGGTGGCACGGTCCGTGTTTCGGTCGCCGCAAAGCCCGACGGTTCGCAAGGACTTGTGCTTGACTATGTCGCCGATGAGGTGGTGGTGAAGCCGAAGAAGGAAATGCCAGTCGACAAGAAGCCGGTGACACGGAAGAAGCCCGTTCCGAAGAAGCCAGCGCTTGAGAGGGCCGGAGTCGGTTTCACGACCAGCCAATCGGTGATTCAGCCGTCGCGCAAAGCCTCCGTGCCCAAAGTGCCACGCAAGAAATAGCCAAAAAAGGCCGCCTGGAAGCGGCCTTTTTCTTGCTGGCGCCTATTCTTCTGTTTATCGCTGAATACATGGCTGATTCCGGTTTGCCCTCCGAACAAGCAGATATTGAAGACCTCAAGACGCGCTTATCGTGGTTCTTGTCGGGTGCGTCGTTGATTATCAGCGTCCCGGCGCTGATCTTGATGACCGCCCATGTGGGATTTGCCGGGTTGGCCAGCGAGAATGGAGTGTCGCTCGCTCAGGCCACCTTTATGGTCGCCGCCATCTGGGCTCTGCCAGCCAACATTGTTTTGATTGGCGCGATTTCGGGTGGCTATTCCTTGGTCGGTGCCGCTATTGCTGTCGCTTTGTCTTCAATACGCCTGATGCCGATGGTGGCAGCCTTCGTTCCGGAAATGCGCGGACCGAAGACACGCCGAATAGCCCTGTTTCTCCTTTCACATTTCATTGCTGTAACGGCTTGGGTTATGGGTATGGAACGCCTCAAGCATGTTCCACGCAATATGCGGACCAGCTATTTTGCCGGTTTAGGCGTGACACTGACTCTGACAAACACACTCGTCGTCGCAATTGTCTATTTTTTATCGACGGATTTTCCTCCTATCGTCTTTGCGGCGCTGTTCTTCTTGACACCAATGTATTTCCTCACCTCGCTTTGGGGCTCTGCGCGTGATCGTTCGATCCACGTTGCAATGGTTTCTGGATTGCTGCTCTTTCCGATTATCCACCAGTTCGCGCCTACCTATGATCTGTTGCTGACCGGCCTTGCAGGGGGCGCGTTTACGATGGTTTATGTGCGCTGGGTAAGGGCAAGAGACGAGATGTCATGACCTGGCAGAGCCTGACTGATTGGTGGTGGCCGTATCTCTTCATCCTGCTGGCGGGCTGGCTGCCGACAGACATCTGGCGATTTATTGGGGTCTTGATCGGTGGGCGCGTTCGCGAGGACTCCGAGGCGCTTGTTATTGTACGTGCTGTCGCGACCGCGCTTGTTGCAGGTGTCATCGCGCAACTGATCCTTTATCCAAGCGGATCTCTGGCCGAGTCATCCATCTTCCTGCGTATCGGTGCCGCTGCAGCCGGATTCCTGGCCTATCTGTTTCTCGGACGGCGCGTTATTGTAAGCGTCATCGTTGCCGAAGTGATCCTGGTCGGCGGACTCAGTTTTCATTTTTAGTCTTAATTAAGCCAATCGCTTAACGCGATTCAAATTCCCCCAATGTAGAGTTCATCAAGCTAAATGGGGAGCGCCCTCGAAATGGGATCCGATAGCCAGACATTTTCCAAAGTATTGATCGTCATTGGACTATTGGCGATCGACGCAGTCTGGATCGCGTTGACCGACTTTCGTTTCGACGTTCAGAGCGCTCTCAAGGTCATCGCAGTGACCATGTTTTGCAGCGTTGTCGCGTTTATATACCGTACCAAGCGACCGATGCGGACCTTCGAGGTCGTGTGCACAGAAACGACGATCCTTCTTTCCTTTACAGCCGCTGCTAGCGTGCTCAGCTACCTTGTTACGTCGCTCGACCGTCCTTTGATCGACGCAGAACTTATCGGACTTGATGCCAAGATTGGTTTCGATTGGCTTGCTTATGTTGCATATGTCAGCGAGCGGCCGCTATTGGGTCTCGTGTATTCAGTGGCTTATTTGACAATACTCGCGCAAGTGGCACTTGCTATCATCGTTCTCGGGCTCGTCGGTAGGATAGAGCGCACGCAACAATTTGTTGCGGCTGTCATGCTGGGGGCACTTGTCTGCATTTTTGTCTCAGCAATTCTACCATCGGCTGGTGCTCTGGCCACGCTACGGCCGTCGGAAGCTCTTTGGGGAATACAAAGACCTGTCGTGGATCTCGCTTATAAACAAACTTTCTATGACCTGAGATCCGGTTTTGCTCGATTCATTTCGCTCGACTCGATGAGGGGGGTGATTGCCTTCCCATCCTATCATGGGACCCTTTCCGGATTATTGATCTTGGCTTTTTTGGACATACCCTACTGGTTCTGGGCGGTCTCCATGTTGAACATGCTGATCCTGTTTGCCACGCCGATCGAAGGTGGGCACCATCTGACAGACGTCATTGCCGGCGTGGTGGTTGCCTTCGGCAGCTGGTATGTTGCAGGCCTGTTTTACAAGTCACCAACTGCGCCGCTCACGAAGCGGGCATTTGAAACGCCCGCTGTTCCGGCCTAACGAATCTGCGATAACGCCACTCTGATTTTTTCAGCATTGGCAGCTAGCACGGCATTATCTTCCATCTGGCCTGTGTGTGGCTTGAGCGCGACGCCTTCAAAGCGCGGAACAACATGGAAGTGCAGATGAAAAACTGTCTGCCCGGAAGCGGGCTCGTTGAACTGCATGACAGTTACACCATCAGCATCGAAGGCTGCCTTGACGGCGCGCGCGAGCTTCTGTGTCGTGGCAATCATTGCCGCTAGGCTATCGGGTGTTGCGTCGAGGATGTTCCGGTACGGGGATTTGGTTATAGCGAGGCAATGACCCTTGCCCTGCGGCATGACATCCATGAAAGCATAGGTGTCCGCGTCCTCATAGAGCTTGTGGGATGGAATTTCCCCCCGCAAAATCTTTGCGAATATATTGTTGTCATCATAGAGCTGGCCCATGTGGCACCTGTCGATTCCGGAAATTGAGCCCGATGTTTGCCACGACTGATAATGCAGTCAAGCATGCCAGCTCGAATGATGGCACTAATGGTCTGATTTCTTGAACGGCGTATGTTCATTCAGAACGCCGCTCATTAGCGCCACGTCGCTGCGTTCATGTCTCAAAAAATCGTTAATTGCACGCCGCAGACCCTCATGGGCGATATAATGGACGGAGTTGGTCGTCACTGGCAGATAACCGCGCGCCAGCTTGTGTTCGCCCTGGGCACCGGCCTCGACCACACGTAGCTTTCTTTCGATGGCGAAATCGATTGCCTGATGGTAGCAAACCTCAAAATGCAGGAAACGGTGATCCTCGATGCAGCCCCAATGTCTGCCGAATAGGCGGTCAGACCCGATAAAATTGATCGCGCCTGCAACGTAGTGGCCGCCGCGCCGCGCCATCACCAGCATGATGTCATTAGGCATACGCTCGCCGATCAGGGCATAAAATTTGCGGTTGAGATATGGCCGGCCCCATTTACGGCTGCCCGTGTCCATATAAAATGTGAAAAAGTCATCCCAGACCCGTTGCGTGATCTGGTGTCCGGTCAGGCGATCAATGGTGATGTCATCCGCGACCGCCTCCCGCCGCTCTCGTCGCAATGCCTTGCGCTTTCGCGACGCGAGCGTTTCAAGAAAATCATCATAGCAGCCATATCCCTCATTGAAGAAATGAAACTGCTGATCAATCCTGTGCAGGAACCCTGCCTCGGCGAACGCCCGCAAATCATCATCGTTCACGAAGGTTGAATGAGCGGATGAAACGCCGATTTGATTGGCCAACTGTCGCAGGCCGTTGGTGAGGGTGGAACGAACTGCATTGCCGTCCCAGTCGCGACTGACCAACAGGCGAGGGCCGGTCACCGGAGTAAAAGGCACGCTGGCTTGCAATTTTGGGTAGTAGCGTCCGCCGGCCCGCTCGAAAGCATCCGCCCAACCATGGTCAAAGACATATTCACCCTGGCTGTGACTTTTCAAATAACAGGGGACGGCACCAATCAGAGTACCGCTGTCATCTTCGAGCCGGAGGAACTGCGGCAGCCACCCGGCTTTCTGAGCAACGCAACCAGAGTCCTCAAGCGATGACAGGAAAGCGTGCGACAGGAAGGGGTTATAGTCTGACGCGCCGCGCGCGGTTCCGCAAAGGCCCGACCATTCGTCGACAGTGAACGCCCCGATACCCTCGCAAACGCGCAAGGTGAAATCGCCTCGATCAAAATTCAGCATTTTTGATATGGGCTTCCCGACTTCTTGCGGCAGGATGGAGACCGGCCTGGCTGCACTGCAATAAAGCTAGGCATTCCGTACGCTGAAACAAGAGGCAGTTTCGCTGATGCTACTTTCATGCAGTTCTAGGATCAAATCCTTCAAAAGTGATCTGATCGACATGGGCATCGCTCACCGCTTTGTCGTCGAAGCTCCGTACTGTCCATGAGATGACCGGCAGGCCAAGCCTTTCACGGACAAATTCAACGAAGCGGTTTTCGAGGTGATGGACATTGTAAGAAACAAAGTCGATCCCGTGCGCCAGCATCGAGAAATGTGCCTCAAGTTCTTGAACGCGAAGGCCCTCGGCGGTCAGGCCGGCCGGTATCCCCGGCGCATCTTTGTCAAACAATCGGATGAGGTGATGGTCAAAAGACATGATCGCGGCCTGACCGCCATATCCAGCAAGGTCATCAGCAACAGCCTTCACCAGTCCGTCGTCACGGCCGGGTATACCCTTTAATTCGATCACGATCGGCACGCGTCCAGCGATGAGTTTAAGGGATTCTTCGAGCGTCGGAACATGGTCGTCCGTTCCGCCAACGCGCAGTTTGCCAGCCTGTTTCGCCGTCAACTCGTCAATGTTACCCTGCTGACCTGTCACGCGGTCGAGGGTGCCGTCGTGGAATACAACGGCTTTACCGTCGGCCGACAGATGCACGTCGCATTCGATGGCAAAGCCCGCACTTGCCGCCGCATCGAAGGCTGAGAGCGTGTTTTCCCAACGCATCCTGTTCAGATCATGCAAGCCACGATGCGCAATCGGCACTTTCGTCAACCAGCCAATTGACGTCATGATCAACGAACCTCGATGATCGCTTCGACTTCTACTGGCGCGTTCAAAGGTAGGGCAGCCGTACCGACGGCCGAGCGTGCATGACGGCCTGCATCTAAAAGGACGGCAACCAAAAGATCGGAGGCACCGTTGGCGACAAGATGTTGCTCGGTGAAATCTGGCGTCGATGCGACAAAGACTGTGATTTTGACGATCCTGGCGATTTTTTCGAGATCGCCAAGTGCTGCCTTTGCTTGTGCCAGAATATTGATGGCGCAGGCTTTTGCCGCTTCCTGGCCCTGCGCAACATTGAGTTCTGTGCCCAAGAGACCGGTATGGATCAACTTGCCGCCCGCTAGTGGCAATTGTCCGGAAGTTAGGAGCAGGGAGCCGCTCTGGGCGAACGGCACATAGTTCGCCGCTGGGGCCGCCGCGACAGGAAGTGTTATGCCCAGATCCTGAAGGCGGGTTTCGATCGTGCTGTTCATGGTTGCATTTCCTTCCATGCCGGAATCGCGTCAATTATGTAGGAAGTTGCATTTTTTGCCTCGCTTCCGCCAAGAGTTTTTTTAATATGCGCATTCGAATATTGGAGAATCCTGTCTATGCGCGTTTTATCTGCCCTCGTTTTCAGCCTCGGCGCCTTGGGTCTGACCACCTCAACCATGGCATACGCCGCTGGAACCGCGACGCTCGTTCCGCACCGCGCCATCTACGATCTGAAGCTGGACAGCGCACAGGATAGCAGCGGAATTACTGGGCTTACTGGCCGGATGGTCTATGAATTCAATGGATCAGATTGCGAAGGCTACACCACGAATTTTCGCTTTGTCACCCGCGTTGATATGGAAGAGCAGCCTCAACGGGTAACCGATCAGCAGACGACAACGTTCGAATCCGGAGATGGAGGCAAGTTCCGGTTCGTCAATAAGACATTCGTCGACCAGAGCTTGACCAAAGAAGTGCGTGGCGACGCTGCCCTGCTGAAGGACAAGACGGAAATTTCACTCACGAAACCGGAAGCGACCAAGGAAGATCTTGAGCTGTCGCAGTTCCCGACGCGCCACATGCAGCAACTCATCGAGAAGGCTCTTGCAGGAGAGGTCTTCTACCAGACGAAGCTTTTCGATGGGTCGGAGGACGCCAACAAGGTGATGGCAACAACAGTCGTCATCGGTAAATCTGCCGTTTCCGATTCTGATGAGGAGATCAAGAATATGGGGCCACTCGCCAAGGAAAATACTTGGCCGGTCTCGATCGCCTATTTCGACGAGAGCGAGAAAGCCGAGGGACTCCCGAGCTACAGGATCAATTTCAAGATGTATCGCAACGGTGTCACACGCGATCTTAAAATGGATTACGGCGATTTCTCGATGACCGGGAAATTGGTCAATTTGCAGCTGTTTGATACGCCGAAATGTAAGAAATAGGCGCTATGCTGGCCGATATCGGCTTAAAACCGGCTTTTGACGTCTGTCCCCTTGCGTTTGTGCCGAATATCCATTAACAGCCGCTGCATTCCACACACGGGATTTGGGTTGATATCGGGAGAAATCCGATATGGCCTCCGGTGGCGGGTCTCCCGCCTCTTTCCTGTGGAGGTTAAACCGGAAAAGGAAAATAAGAGATGGCATTGCCTGATTTCAGCATGCGTCAGCTCCTTGAAGCTGGCGTTCACTTCGGCCACCAGACACATCGCTGGAACCCGAAAATGGCACCATACATTTATGGTGACCGCAACAATATTCACATTCTCGATCTCGCCCAGACAGTGCCGCTGCTGCACACTGCACTGAAGAAGGTCTCGGATACCGTTGCCCGCGGCGGCCGTGTTCTGTTCGTCGGCACCAAGCGTCAGGCCTCGGACATCATTGCCGATGCTGCAACCCGTTCGGCCCAGTACTACGTCAATGCTCGCTGGCTCGGCGGCATGATGACGAACTGGAAAACAATTTCGAATTCCATTCAGCGCTTGCGCAAGCTCGACGAGCTTCTTTCCGGCGAAGCCCAGGGCTTCACCAAGAAGGAGCGCTTGAACCTCGACCGTGAACGCGAGAAGCTCAACCGCGCTCTTGGCGGTATCAAGAACATGGGTTCGATTCCGGATCTCATCTTCATCATCGATACCAACAAGGAAGCAATTGCCATTCAGGAAGCCAAGCGCCTTGGTATTCCGGTTGTTGCCGTTATCGACTCCAACTGCGATCCCGACCAGATCGATTTCCCGATCCCAGGCAATGACGATGCTTCCCGCGCTATTTCGCTCTATTGCGATCTGGTTGCCAAGGCAGCTCTCGACGGTATCGCCCGTCAGCAGGGTTCGCTGGGTATCGACATCGGTGCTCAGGAAGAGGCTCCTACCGAGCCAGCTCTCGAAGCTCCGGTTGAAGCTCCTGCACAGGAAGGTGAAGCCTCCGCTTGAGGCTTCATACACCCGTCTTATCGGGTGATTAAAAACACAATGATTGGCGCATGATGCGCCGCAAAGTTGGCATGCTGGTTTCCCCAGTATGCCTTCGCTTTGAGAAGAGGCGACACAATGAGCATTTCTGCATCACAGGTAAAAGAACTCCGCGACCTTACCGGCGCTGGCATGATGGACTGCAAGGCAGCCCTTGCCGAAACCAATGGCGACATGGAAGCCGCTGTTGATTGGCTGCGCAAGAAGGGTATCTCCAAGGCCGACAAGAAGGCTGGCCGAACGGCTGCCGAGGGTCTGGTCGGCGTTGCTTCAAACGGCACGAAGTCTGTCGTGGTTGAAGTCAATTCAGAAACCGACTTCGTGGCCCGCAACGATGCCTTCCAGGACATCGTGCGCAATGTTGCCAATGTAGCATTAACCACGGACGGTTCTACGGCTGCGGTTGCCGCTGCTCCTTATCCTTCAACCGGCAAGTCGGTTGTCGACACGATCAAGGATGCTGTTGGTACAATCGGTGAGAATCTCTCATTCCGCCGTTCGGCTGCGCTGACTGTGAACCAGGGCGTTGTTGCAACGTACATCCACAACGGCGTTTCCGATGGTCTCGGCAAGCTCGGCGTTCTGGTTGCAATCGAAACCACCGGCAATGTGGACGCTGCACAGGCATTCGGTCGCCAGGTGGCAATGCATGTTGCTGCGACAAATCCGCTTGCACTGACTTCGGCCGACGTTGATCCGGCGGCCGTCGAGCGTGAAAAGGCGATCTTCGCGGATCAGGCGCGCCAGTCCGGCAAGCCGGAAAACATCATCGAGAAGATGGTGGATGGCCGTATGCGCAAGTTCTATGAGGAAGTTGTCCTTCTCTCGCAGGCTTTTGTCATCAATCCGGACCTGACCGTCGAAGCGGCTCTCAAGGAAGCCGAAAAGACGATTGGCGCCCCGGCTAAGATCACGGCTTTTGTCCGTTTCGCCCTGGGCGAGGGTATTGAAAAGGAAGAAAGCGACTTTGCAGCAGAAGTTGCTGCAGCTGTGAAGAAGTAATCTTACACGAATGAAATCAAAGGGCATCGCGTGACAACGCGATGCCCTTCGTGTATCCGGAATTGCAACGACTCTGAGGAAGGTTCCATGACTGGTACGGCTGTCTACAAACGCGTTCTGCTCAAGGCCTCCGGCGAAGCGCTCATGGGCGATCAGGGGTTCGGAATCGATGTGGCGGTGGCCGATCGCATTGCCAGCGACATTGCTGAAGCGCGCGCTCTTGGCGTCCAGGTGGGCGTTGTCATTGGCGGCGGCAATATTTTCCGCGGCGTTGCCGTTGCGTCCAAAGGTGGCGATCGGGTAACTGGCGATCACATGGGCATGCTTGCGACAGTTATCAACTCGCTGGCGTTGCGCACCTCCCTCGTAAAAATTGGCATCGATACCGTCGTACTTTCTGCCGTCGCCATGCCTGAGTTGTGTGAAACGTTCTCACAGCGGCAGGCAACAGCTTACATGGACATGGGCAAGGTAGTGATCTTTGCCGGCGGTACCGGCAATCCGTTCTTTACCACCGACTCGGCAGCTGCGCTGCGCGCGGCGGAAATCGGCGCCGATGCGCTGTTCAAGGGAACCCAGGTTGACGGAATTTACTCCGCTGATCCAAAAAAAGACCCCAATGCAGTGCGGTTTGATCACCTGAGCCATAAAGATGTACTTGATCGCGGACTAGCCGTAATGGATACAACGGCTGTTGCTCTTGCACGTGAGAACAATATCCCAATAATCGTCTACTCGATCCACGAGAAAGGTGGGTTTGCGGAAGTTTTGCAGGGTAGAGGGCGCGCAACGGTCGTTTCGGACAGTTGATCGGTCCTTCCCGGTGAACCTGTCTAGAATATAGGAGCATTAAGTATGAGTGATGCACTCGATTTAAACGACCTGAAGCGCCGCATGGATGGTGCCGTGCAGGCCTTGAGACATGATCTTAATGGGCTGCGCACTGGTCGCGCTTCGGCGAGTTTGCTGGAGCCGATCACGGTTGAAGCCTACGGTGCCCAGATGCCGCTCAACCAGGTTGCAAATATCACTGTACCAGAATCGCGCATGCTGACCGTGTCTGTCTGGGACAAGTCCATGGTCGGCAAGGTTGAACGCGCGATCCGCGACTCCGGACTTGGTCTTAACCCAATTACCGACGGTACCAATTTGCGTATTCCTTTGCCGGAGCTGAACGAGCAGCGTCGCAAGGAATTGGTCAAGATCGCCCACCAATACGTCGAGCATGCTAAGGTTGCCGCACGTCATGTGCGCCGCGATGGCATGGATGAGTTGAAGAAGCTCGAAAAGGACGGCGATATCAGTCAGGACGATAACCGGGCGTTGTCCGAGAAGGTGCAGAAGCTGACTGACGACACCATTACTGAAATGGACAAGGTCGTTGCCGCGAAAGAAGCAGAAATCATGCAAGTTTAGGGCCGGTCAATAGCCCTGTATTTCTACTGGAGGTTGAAGCTCATGTCCAATCCGCGCCACATTGCCATCATTATGGATGGAAATGGCCGTTGGGCAAAGGCGAGGGGCCTACCGCGGGCAGCAGGCCATAAGGCAGGTGTCGAAGCGCTGCGCGAGACCATCCGCGCTGCCGGAAAGATGGACATCCCATTTTTGACTCTGTTTGCGTTCTCATCTGAAAACTGGTCCCGACCGCGCTCGGAAGTTTCAGATCTGATGGGATTGCTTAAACTTTTCATCCGGCGCGATCTTGCTGACCTGCACCGGGAAAACGTCCGGGTACGGATCATCGGTGAGCGTGAGGGCTTGGCCAAGGACATTCGTGGCCTTCTGACCGAAGCCGAGGCGCTTACCGAAACAAATACCGGGCTCACTCTCGTAATTGCGTTCAATTATGGTTCACGCAACGAGATTACCCGCGCGGTAAAGCGTCTGGTCGCCGATGTTGCATCCGGTGTTCTAGCAAATGACGACATCACACCTGAAGCCATTACGACGAGGCTGGATACCGCGGACATTCCCGATCCGGATATGATCATTCGCACCAGCGGCGAGATGCGCCTTTCCAATTTCTTGCTTTGGCAGGCTGCCTACTCAGAGTTCATGTTCTTGCCATGCTATTGGCCAGACTTCCGGCCATCAAATCTTGTGGAGGCGATCGAAACATTCCAGATGCGCGAACGCCGGTTCGGTGGCGTGACGGCGCAGGAAATCGCTCTGTGACCATTATTAAGAACGGTCTATCGAATCTCCAAAAGCGCGTTCTTAGCGCGGTTGTCCTCATTGTTGTTGCAGTGGCTGTTACTTGGGTTGGGGGAATTGCCTTCGGTATTCTCGCATCGGCAATCGGGCTCAGCATATTTTATGAATGGCAACTCATAACGGCGGAGCGATCGACGCCGTTGACGCGCGGGTTCGCATGGGCATCCCTGCTACTTGTGCTAATCGTTCTGCTTTTTATCCAGCACGTCTTATTGGTGATCGGCATATTGTTTGCCGGCGCTGCATTAGTGATCGCAGTTGGCGGCCGCGCATTCGGCTATTGGCCAGCATTCGGGTTAATCTATTCAGGCTTCCCCGCCATTGCGCTGACTCTGTTGCGCGGCGACACAGGTGACGGTTTTGCCACGATCTTGTTTATCTTTGCTGTCGTCTGGGCCACGGACATCTTTGCATATTTCAATGGACGGGCCCTTGGCGGACCTAAACTCGCGCCGCGTTTTTCACCAAACAAGACTTGGGCGGGAGCAATTGGTGGAGCTGCGGCAGGCGTGGCGGCAGGCGTCACCTGCGCCGCCTTCATCACCCCGGCAGGCGGCGTTCCCATTCCGCTCATCGCACTCTTGCTTTCGATCATTGCGCAGATTGGCGACCTCGGCGAATCCTGGGTGAAGCGGAAATTTGGCGTAAAGGACTCAAGTCACCTCATTCCTGGTCACGGTGGCGTGATGGACCGGGTCGATGGGCTTGTAGCTGCTGCGGCATTGCTATACGTCATCGGAGCAATTCTGGTGACACCAGAAACGCCCTACGACATTCTTTTCTAGACGGCTAGCTTCCGGGGCCCGAGTGGGTCGTTCGATTGATTGCAGCCCGGAGGTACTTGACCGATATGCTGCATACTCTGTTCGGTACTCAAAGCGTGTTGATTGGTACTGTATTACCGTTTCTGATAGTGCTGACCGTCGTGGTATTTGTCCATGAGATGGGGCACTACCTTGTCGGGCGCTGGTGCGGAATCGGCGTCAAGGCATTTTCCGTTGGCTTCGGTCCGGAACTCATTGGGTTCAATGACCGCAGGGGTACGCGCTGGAAGCTCTCTGCTATTCCGCTCGGTGGTTACGTTAAGTTTGCCGGCGACGAGGGTGTGACAAGTTCAACCGCAGCGGCGCCGGAGGCGATGAGTGCGGAGGAGCTTGCTGTGGCTTTTCACACACAGCCCGTGTGGAAACGCGCCGCAACCGTGTTTGCAGGCCCGGCATTCAACATACTGCTGACGGTAGCCATCTTCTCGGTGTTTTTTGCCCTCTATGGCAAAATGGTCGCCGATCCCATGGTGGCAGAGGTCAGACCCGGCGGCCCAGCTGCTCTCGCCGGATTTCAACCCGGCGACCGCTTTGTCAGTGTCAATGGCGATAAAGTCGAAACTTTCTCTGATGTCCAGCGCATCGTTTCTTCGAGAGCTGGCGATTCGCTGAATTTCGTCGTGGAGCGCAACGGTCAGGAAGTCAAACTGACTGCGACTCCTGAGCTTACCGAACAAAAGGACCCGCTCGGCAACACGATAAAGATCGCCGTCATTGGTGTCGTAAACAATCAGGAACTCGGCAACTTCCGCAGGATTGAATACGGTCCTGTCGAATCAGTTGTTCAAGCTGTGCGGGAAAGCGGCTTCATAATTGCCCGTACGGGACAGTTCTTCGGCCGGTTTTTTGCCGGTCGCGAGGATAAATGCCAGTTGGGCGGTCCGGTTAAGATCGCAACAATGGCCGGGCAAGCCGCGAGCCAGGGCATCGACTGGCTCATTCAGCTCACAGCGATGTTGTCCATCGGCATCGGTTTGCTCAATCTTTTTCCATTGCCGCCACTCGATGGAGGGCATCTCATCTTTTATGCGGCGGAAGCGATCATCGGCAGGCCGGTTAAGCCAGCGATTCAGGAGATATTCTTCCGGTTCGGCTTTCTGCTGGTGTTGGGATTCATGGGCTTTGTGGTGTTTAATGACCTTTTTGCCTGCCGATAGGAACAATTAAACATTAGTGAAAATTAGAGGCTTAGGCTGGCGGACCGATATGATCTGTTTACTATAAGCTCCGATTGGCGTGGCATGGATGCCACGCTTTCGTGTGAAGTAAACAGATTTTAACCGTAAGCCTTGCGTGTATGTAAAAACCGGCTATGACGGTGTGCGAGTAAGTGCTTAGTCCGGGATCTCGCCCGGGGACAACGAGAAACGAAGGTTCAGAAGGCCTATGGCGGCAAGTTCAAAATTCGTTGGTGCAGCGTCGGCGCTCGCCATATCAGCGGCTCTGGTGAGTTCCGGTGTAATCGTAACAACGATGGCAGGTGTAACAGCAGCCCAGGCAGCAACAGTAAGCCGCATTGAAGTGCGTGGTAATACACGTGTGGATGCCCAGACAGTTCGCGACAACCTCGGCATCACGCCTGGCAAGCCTTTTTCAAACGCGGACATTGATGCGGCGACCAAGCGCCTGTTTGGTACCGGTTTGTTTGGCGATGTGCGTATCAGCCAGTCTGGCAGCACGCTGATCGTTCAGGTTTCTGAACATCAGGTTGTTAATCAGGTGATTTTCCAGGGTAATAAGAAGATCAAGGATCCTGCGCTTCAGAACGCCGTACAGCTGAAGCCACGTGCTGCGTTCGATCAGGCAACTCTTGATTCTGACGTCGAAGCCGTTCGCGCCGCCTATCGCAATGTTGGCCGTAGCGACGCCACCGTAAATGCTCGCACCATGGACCTTGGCGAGGGGCGTGTTAACGTTGTCTTCGAGATCAACGAAGGCGAGCGCACGAAGATTGCCAAGATCAATTTCGTCGGCAATCAGGCCTTTGGCAATCGGCGTTTGAGTGATGTGATTTCCACCAAGAGATCCAATCCGCTTTCATGGCTGACACGCAATGACGTTTACAGCGAAGATCGCCTCCGCGCCGACGAAGAGGCGTTGCGTCGTTTCTATTACAATCGCGGCTACGCCGATTTCCGCGTCGTTTCCTCGACTGCGGACCTCGATCCGGCCACCAATGAATACACAATCACCATCACGGTCGAAGAGGGTGAGAAATATAAATTCGGTGGTGTCCAGATCGAAAGTTCGGTCGAGGGTGTCGATACGGCGCGGCTGAACGGTCTCGTCAAGACCAGGGAAGGCGAAACCTACAGCGCCAAGGAAGTCGAAGATTCGATCATCAAGCTCTCCGAAAACGTCGCTGGTCAGGGTTATGCTTTTGCCAAAGTTGAACCCCGTGGCGATCGCAATTTCGAGAACCATACGATTTCAGTCGTTTATGCGATTGATCAAGGTCCGCGCGCCTATGTTGAGCGTATCGAAATTCGAGGTAACGAAAAGACTCGTGATTTCGTTATTCGTCGTGAGTTCGACGTCAGTGAAGGCGATGCGTTCAACCAGGTCTTGATTCAGCGCGCCAAGCGCCGCCTTGAAAACCTGGATTTCTTCCAGACTGTCAACATTTCAACTGCGCCTGGTTCTCAGCCCGACCAGGTGGTTCTGGTTGTTGACGTCGTTGAGAAGTCAACCGGTGAATTCTCCATCGGCGGTGGTTATACGACTGGCGGTGAAACTCCCGGTCCGACGGTGGAAGGATCGATCACGGAGCGTAACTTCCTCGGCCGCGGCCAGTATGTTCGTATCGCCGCAGGTGCTGGTCTCGACAACAACCGTTCCTATTCTCTTTCGTTCACCGAGCCCTATTTCCTTGGTCAGCGTATCGCGGCCGGTTTCGATATCTTCAAGCGTCAGTCCAACGTCAGCGACAAGTACGAGACCGACCTCACCGGCGGAACTATCCGCTTCGGCCTGCCGATCACGGAAGCCTTGACCGCTGGTGTCGCCTACAACCTCACGCAGGAAACGTACGATATCAGTAGCGCGGCTATGATCCCGGGCACAAACATCCCAGATCCGACGGAGATTTCGCAAGCCTATATCGATGCTGCAGAAGAGAGTCCCTGGATCAAGTCATCGATCAGCTGGTCGCTGACCTACAACACGATCGATGATACGAAGAATCCGCACGATGGTATCTTTGCGAAGTTCAATCAGGAATATGCCGGCATTGGTGGCGACGCGAACTTCCTGAAGACCACCTTCAAGGGTCAGTACTACAAGACATTGTCCGACGAGATGGATATCGTAGGTCTCTTGGGTGTCGGTGCGGGTTACATCAGGGGCTTCGGTGACGACGACTTGCGTGTGTTCGACATGTTCAAGAACAACCAGGAAATGATCCGCGGCTTCAAATATGCCGGTATTGGTCCTCGCGATACCAGTGTTGCCGACGCAAAGGGTAGCTTCCTCGGCGGTACGACCTATTTCAATGCCTCAACCGAAGCACAGTTCCCAATGCCGGTGATTCCTGAGAGCCTTGGCATTCGTGGTGCCGTGTTCGCGGACGCCGCGACGCTCTATGGCAACGACCTTCCAGAGGCGCAAGGCACGACAGGATCAGAATGGCGTGCATCGGTCGGCGCGAGTATCATGTGGGCATCGCCATTCGGCCCGTTGCGCTTCGATTACGCCGTACCAGTCAAGAAGGTTGAGGGCGACCAGGTGCAGAACTTCAACTTCGGCATGTCGAGCAAATTCTGATAGATTGCTGACCTCCCGGGGGAGCAACTTTCCCCGGGGGAGAAAGTTAGTCGATGGCCGATCCGATCTTTTATGAGCCACTACTTAACGTGACTGTTGGTCAGATCGCGGATCTGACCAATGGTGTTCTTGTCGACAGTTCTCTGGCAAATCGGCCAGTCAAACGACTGGCGTCGATTGTTGATTCTGGACCCGATGCGCTCGTTTTCATAGAAGGCAAGAAGAACGCCCAGGACCTTGGTGGGCTGAAGGCAGCCGGTGTTTTATGCACCGACGAAGTCAAGTCGAGCATTCCCAAGAATGTAGCCATCATTGTAACCCGCCATCCCCAGCAGGATTTTGCGGCCATCGGCCGTGCACTCTATCCCAATGCAGTTAATGCGCACTTGTGGAGCGGTCAGACCGGCGTTTCAAGCCACGCGATTGTTCATCCATCGGCTGAGATCGAAGATGACGTAACCATTGAGCCTGGCGCAATCATTGGAAGCAATGTTTCGATCGGTTCGGGTACGGTGATTGCGGCCAATGTTGTCATTGGCAATGGTTGCAAGATTGGCCGTGACTGCTATGTAGCGCCCAATTCGTCCATACAATATGCGTTTCTGGGCAACCGCGTGCTGTTGCATCCGGGTGTCCGGATAGGTCAGGACGGCTTTGGCTACGTATCCGGCAGAGCCGGAATGGAAAAAATGCCGCAACTTGGCCGCGTGATTATCCAGGACAATGTGGAGATTGGCGCCAACACGACGATTGATCGCGGGGCGCTTGCCGATACGATCATCGGCGAGGGGACTAAAATCGACAACCTTGTGCAGATTGCCCACAATGTTCGAATTGGGCGGCATTGCGTGATTGCCGCCCAATGTGGCATTTCCGGTAGCGTGGTGCTGGGCGATATGACGATGCTGGGTGGAAGCGTTGGCATCAAGGATCACGTTAACATTGGTTCGCGGGTGGAGATTGCTGCTGCAAGCGGCGTGATGAATGACATTCCGGATGGCGAAAGGTGGGCGGGCGCGCCTGCTCAGCCATTCAAGCAATGGTTCCGTGAGATCGCGAGTGTACGTGCGATGACCCGAACCAAGAAGGAGAACAGTGGCGATGAGTGACAATGTGCAAGCGGACAGCCTCGGCGTCGCGGACATCCAGAAAATCCTGGCAAATCTGCCACATCGTTATCCCTTCCTTCTAATTGACCGTATCGTTGATATCGATCGCGATGTGTCGGCCACCGGGATTAAGAACGTTTCGATCAACGAACCGCATTTCGCCGGTCATTTTCCCGAATTGCCGATCATGCCAGGTGTATTGATCATCGAGGCTATGGCGCAGACAGCTGGTGCGATCGTCCTGTTCCACAATGGCGGTGGCAAGCCTGGCAAGGTCTTCTTCATGACGATCGACGGAGCCAAGTTCAGGAAGCCCGTAGTTCCGGGCGATCAGCTCAAGTTGCGTGTGACAAAGTTGAAGCAGCGCGGCAACATTCATAAATATGGCTGCGTAGCGGAAGTAGACGGCGTCAAGGTTGCAGAGGCCGAAGTTGCGGCCATGGTGAGCTTTCCTGATGAAGATGAGACTGGGGCCTGATGTCCAATTCTAGCATTCACCCGACGGCCATCGTCGAGCAAGGCGCAAAAATTGGAGACAGAGTAAGCATCGGTCCATTTTGCCATGTAGGTTCACAAGCAGTCGTTGGCGACGACGTCATTCTGATGAGCCACGTTGTCATTATGGGTCCGACCTCGCTCGGCAGTGGCTCGAAGGTCTATCCCAACGCCGTCCTTGGAGGCGATCCGCAGAACACCAAACACAAAGGCGGCCACACCACCCTGATTATTGGCAAGAATTGCGAGATCCGTGAAGGCGTTACCATGCACCGCGGCACCGACGCTAGCCGTGGAATCACGACGGTTGGCGATAATTGCATGTTCCTGGCCTATGCGCACGTAGCCCACGACTGCGTCATTGGCGCCAACGTGACGTTCTCCAACAATGTGATGATTGGCGGGCACGTGACCATTGGCAACAATGTCATCATTGGCGGTGGCGCCGGCATTCATCAGTTCGTGCGCATCGGCCATCACGCCTTTATCGGTGGCCTTGCGGCGCTTGCAAGCGATCTCGTGCCCTATGGCATGGCGATCGGCAATCACGCCTACCTTGGCGGATTGAATATCATTGGCATGAAGCGTTCGGGCATGGCTCGTCCCGAGATTCACAATCTTCGCCACGCAGTCCGCATGTTGTTCGATCGTACGAAATCGATCAAAAGCCGTGCAGACGATGTACGCACTGCATTCCCCGAGTCAGCCGCCGTGGCAGATTTGATCGATTTCATCACCACTGATACCAAGCGCGCCTATTGCACGCCGCCACTCGATTCCGCAATCGAGATCAGTGACCGTGACGACAACAGCTAAAAAAACGCCAAGAACTGATTTGCCCGCCGCCATAGCGGGCCGGACGGCGATTGTCGCGGGCAACGGCTTGCTGCCGGTCGCTGTCGCCGAAAGCTTGCGCAAACAGGGCGGCAATCCACTTATTGTTGCGATCAAGGGCGAGGCAGAGCCCGCACTTTATGACGGCGAACACGCTGAAATTTCCATTGTGGAACTCGGCGGCCTCGTCAAGATCCTCAAGGCCGAGGGAATTTCGAATGTGGTGCTGGCTGGCGGCATTCGGCATAGGCCCGAATTTCGTGCGGCCCTGAGACCTGGCAATGGCAATCTCGTCGCACTCTATCGTTTTCTGCGCGCCTTTCGGCTTGGTGACGATGGTCTCTTGCGCGCAGTCATCGCGACGATCGAATCCTATGGGTTCCGGGTTGTAGGTGCTCATGAGGTTGTTCCCGATATCCTCGCGCCGGCTCCGGGCACTATGACGCGCAAACGCGCTGATCAGGGCAGCGTCGCAAATATGCGCGCGGCACGAGAGGCCGCTGTCATGATTGGAGCCCTCGACATTGGACAAGCGGCGATCGCCGTTGGTGGCCGCGTTGTGGCACTGGAAGGTGTAGAGGGCACAGACGCGATGTTGCAGCGCGTGGCGGAGCTGCGGCGGGCGAAGCGCATCAATCGCAAGGGCGGCGTCCTCGTCAAATGCGCCAAGCCGCAACAGGAGGTGCGCGCCGACCTGCCCGCCATTGGCGTCAGTACCGTCGAAAACGCCATGAGAGCGGGACTAAAAGGCATTGCTGTCGAGGCGGGTCGCACGCTCATCCTTGGCTACGCAGAAACTGTCGCGGCCGCCAACGAAGCGGGGCTGTTTATCGAGACCTTCGAGCAGGTGCAAGATGGCAGCTGAAAGACCATTGCGCCTTGCTATTGTTACAGGTGAAGAGTCGGGCGATCTGCTTGGAGCTGATCTGGTCCAGTCGCTTCGACGGCAATATGCAGGTGATGTGACGTTGACCGGCGTTGGAGGAGAACACCTCGCGGCGCTCGGGCTCAATAGCCTGTTCGACCAGCACGAAATCGCCCTCGTGGGCTTAAGCGCTATCGTCCGCAAACTACCACAACTCATCCGCCGCATTTCGCAGCTTTCCGATGCAATCGTTTCGGCGAGGCCCGACTGTCTGGTGATCATCGATAGCCCGGATTTCACCCACCGTGTTGCCCGCAAGGTGAGGGTGGCCAACCCTTCGATCCCCATTATCAACTATATCAGCCCGTCCGTTTGGGCGTGGCGACCGGAACGCGCTAAAGCAATGCGCTCCTATATCGACCACGTACTGGCGATTCTGCCCTTTGAAGTTCAAGCGCTGAAGGATCTCGACGGCCCACCTGCAACCTATGTCGGCCACAGACTTGTTTCTCACGCACCGCTTCTGGAGGCAGCAAAGCGAAACCGCGCTCGCGATGCCGGCTTGGGCGACCGGGAAGAAAAAAACCTGGTGGTTCTGCCGGGCTCACGTCGATCGGAAATCACCAGCCTTGCTGGACCGTTCGGCGAGACGGTCGAACTTCTTGTTGGCCGCGGCAACCGGATCCAGGTCACTTTGCCGACCTTGCCAAAGGTTGAACCACTCGTTCGGCAGTTGACCGCGGGCTGGAAGGTGCAGCCTCATATTGTCGTGGGCGAAGCGGAACGGCTACGAGCCTTTTCTGAGGCTGATGCTGCTTTAGCCGCGTCTGGAACGGTGTCGCTTGAGCTGGCGCTCGCCCGTATTCCTACGGTCCTGTCCTACAAGCCGGATTGGCTGGCGCGAACCTTCCTTGCTCCGCGCATTACGATCTGGAGTGCTGCGCTCCCTAACATCATTGCGGATGAACCCGTTGTCCCAGAATATTTCAACCAGTTTGTGCGGGCGGGATCGCTGACGCGCCAGCTGGAGCAGTTACTGGTACCTGGACATCGGCGCACCGCGCAGCTTGAAAGCTTCGACAAGATTGCCAGAGTGATGCAAACCGACCGGCCCGCTGGTGCAATTGCAGCAGATAAGGTGCTTGATCTGGTGAAGTGAAGCGCTCTGCTCCATCAAAAAAGGCGCCGGATGGGCGCCTTTTTTGTCATTTTGGACAAAGATTATTTGCGATCTTCGACGTTCACATAATCCCGCCGTGTCGCACCTGTGTAGAGCTGCCGCGGACGGCCGATCTTCTGATGCGGATCCTCGATCATTTCTTTCCACTGAGCAATCCAGCCAACCGTACGTGCCACGGCAAATAGCACGGTGAACATGGTGGTGGGGAAACCGAGCGCCTTCAGAGTGATACCCGAATAGAAGTCGACGTTTGGATAGAGTTTCTTTTCGATGAAATATTCATCGGTTAGAGCAATACGCTCAAGTTCCATCGCAACATCGAGCAGTGGATCATCCTTGATACCGAGCTCGGCAAGAACTTCGCGTGTCGTCTGCTGCATAATCTTGGCACGCGGGTCATAATGCTTGTAGACGCGGTGACCAAAGCCCATCAGGCGGAAAGGATCGTTCTTATCCTTGGCGCGGGCGATGTATTCCGGGATGCGGTCTACAGTGCCGATTTCACCGAGCATGGTGAGAGCCGCTTCATTTGCACCACCATGGGCAGGTCCCCAGAGGCAGGCAATGCCAGCAGCGATACAGGCAAACGGATTTGCGCCCGAAGAACCTGCGAGGCGAACTGTTGAGGTGGAAGCGTTCTGCTCATGATCGGCATGCAGGATAAAGATGCGATCCATTGCACGTGCAAGCACAGGGTTTGGAACATATTCCTCACAGGGAACAGCAAAGCACATATGCAGGAAGTTTGTCGCAAAATCGAGATTGTTCCGCGGATAAACAAATGGCTGACCGATGTGATACTTGTAGGCCATGGCCGCTAGGGTCGGAATCTTCGCGATCATGCGGATCGAAGCGACCATGCGCTGATGCGGGTCAGAAATATCTGTCGAGTCGTGATAGAACGCGGATAGGGCGCCTACACAGCCAACCATGACGGCCATCGGGTGCGCATCGCGGCGGAAGCCGCTGAAAAAGCGCGACATTTGCTCGTGAACCATGGTGTGGTGCGTTACGCGGAAGTCGAAGTCTGCCTTCTGGCTCTTTGTCGGCAGTTCGCCGTAGAGCAGCAGATAGCAGGCTTCCAGAAAATCGCCGTGTTCGGCCAGTTGTTCGATCGGATAGCCGCGGTGCAGCAGAATACCTTCATCGCCGTCAATATAGGTGATCTGCGACTCGCAAGATGCCGTGGATGTGAAACCAGGATCGTATGTGAAGGCACCCGTGTTCTTGTATAAAGTCCCAATGTCCACGACATCCGGTCCAATGGTCCCCTTTTTTATGGGTAAGGCGAATTGGTGACCATTCAGATCGATGTTGACGCTGTTTTCAGACATTGCCGTTCCTTTCTTGCTTCAACTTGCGCTTTACCAGCGCAAAAGCACTTACCTCAACCGAGGTTCTGACCGTGATCTTGTCAGGCACGACACCGTACTCGAAAGGCACGATGTTGCAATGCAAAAATGCACCCAAATCTGCATACCGTTAACCTTTTATCTGATCCTCGATCCGCCCTATGGATTCTTCTCTTCCAAGGACCGCCAGGACATCAAAAACACCCGGAGATGTTGCTCTTCCGGTCAATGCGGCACGCAGAGGTTGCGCAATTTTGCCAAGCTTCAGGCCGGCCTTTTCCGCATGCACACGCACCGCAGCATCGAGGGCTTCCGCTGTCCAGTCTTTGACGGCCGCAAGGACGGGCAGGACACCGGAAAGCACGCTCAAACCTTCGTCGTTGAGCAGGCCTGAGGCCTTTTCGTCAAGTACGAGTGGCCGCTGCGCAAAGAGATAGTTCGCGCTATCGGCAAGTTCAACAAGTGTCTTTGCACGCTCCTTCAGCCCCGGCATCGCGGCTAGCAACTGCGCCTTCGTCGTGTCGTTCAAGCGTGCCAGGATTCTGGCACCGCCTTCAATCTCCGGCAGGATGTCGATCATGGCCTTGACCAGATCTGCGTCATCGGAGAATCGCATGTAATGGCCATTGATCGCCTCGAGCTTCTGGAAGTCGAAGCGCGACGCGCCGCGATTGATATCGGAGATTTCAAACCACTGGATCATCTGTTGGTCGGACATGATCTCGTCATCACCATGGCTCCAGCCAAGGCGGACAAGATAGTTGCGCAGCGCTGCGGGCAGGTAGCCCATCGCTCGATAAGCTTCGACACCAAGGGCACCATGACGCTTGGAGAGTTTGGCTCCATCAGCACCATGAATGAGCGGTATATGGCCCATCACAGGAACATCCCAACCCATAGCGTCATAAATCACGGTCTGGCGTGCTGCATTCGTCAGATGGTCATCGCCTCGGATGATGTGGGTGACTCCCATATCATGATCGTCAACGACAACCGCATGCATATAGGTCGGGTTGCCATCCGAGCGTAGGATGATGAAATCATCAAGGTCCTTGTTCGGAAAGCGCACATCCCCCTGCACCTGATCGCGCACCAGAGTTTCGCCGTCCTGCGGCGCCTTGATACGGATAACCGGTTTGATTCCTGCGGGAGCCTCCTTGGGATCACGATCACGCCAGCGGCCATCATAGCGCGGCGGACGTCCCTCGGCACGGGCTTTCTCGCGCATCTCGTCGAGTTCGGCCGGCGAGGCATAGCAATAGTAGGCCTTACCTTTGGCGACCAACTCTTCTGCTACTTCACGGTGACGGGGTGCGCGCTCATATTGTGATACGGCATCGCCATCCCAATCGAGGCCAAGCCATTTCAGACCGTCAAGAATGGCTGCCACCGCAGCTTCCGAGGAACGCTCGCGGTCCGTGTCTTCGATACGAAGCAGCATCTTGCCGCCCGTATGCTTTGCATACAGCCAGTTGAACAGCGCTGTACGGGCGCCGCCAATATGCAGGAAGCCGGTTGGGGAGGGGGCGAAACGGGTAACAACTGAGGATGGCATAGGTACTCCAGGGAATGCCCGGCCTATTAGCCGAACGTCCAATCGAATTGATCTGGCGTTCATGTAGCATAGCACCGCTGCTGTGCAAGGGCATTGGCGGAACGGGGAGGTAAATGGAAGGTCCTGTCGCCAAAACGAAGACAAGCGAGCGGCTCTTCTTCCTCCCGGAAATGCTGACAATACGATCTCGACTCAAACTTGTAGCAGCGAACTTCGATGACAATCGCTTCCCGGCAAGATTGCGCGAACGCAGACAACTTGCACGATCATACATTCGGTCAGCACTTATTGCGATTCCCACCGCATACAACAGCGAAGTTGAACGCGGCACAGTGTTTTTATTCTTGCCGGTTTTCGCAGGTACCGGCGCCATTGTCTATTTCAACTCTGGTGTGGAACCGAGGCGCAGCGCCATCTCGCCGGGATTGACCGTGCTTGTTGGTCTTCACGCGCTTGCTCACGCCCGGCCGACGATCAGGCCCGTTCTTCTTTTTGCGGCCGCGATCGTTGCCGGCATGCTCTTTGGCAAGCTTGAAACCATCCGGGCCAGCACCAGGATGCTCGGATCGGAGGTCACGACGCGCGTTACCAAAGAACGGACTGTTTAGTGCGCGTGAGCAAGGCGGCCTTATTGTGACGCATACAAATGATCCTGCACAAAGATCAACCGCTTGCGCCGAGGCGGATATTGTCATTCTGGCCTTTGCAGGTAGCGAGGCAGCTTGCAACGAAGAGAGTGTACTGGTGATTACCCAACGCGATCTCGCATTGAATTGAGAGGAGCCGCCGAAATCGGGCCGCCCAACACAAACAGGTTAGGCCCGCAAGCGGTCCAGGAGGGAATGTCTCAGCTCTACGGGGCGTCGCAGAGGCAAGTACGGCACAGGCCGAGCGACTTGCTGCTGCCATCGCGACCTATGCGGTCGGATCGCCCGATCGCCCGTGGAATTCGTATCGAACGTATTCGCGCGCCGCCCGCAACCTTGGAGAATACCAGCCTCGCAAACGCGCCAAGACCGGGCCCGGAATAGTCCCCAATTCCCAGAAGGCCGAGGAACCAGACTAGTAGCGCCTGATCAGACCAACCAGCTTGCCCTGAACCTGGACGCGATCCGGTCCAAATATCCGGGTTTCATAAGCAGGGTTTGCAGCTTCGAGCGCGATCGAGGCACCCTTACGACGAAAGCGCTTTAGTGTCGCTTCCTCGTCATCGACCAGCGCAACAACGATTTCGCCTGGATTAGCGGTATCGCTGCGCTTGATGACCACGGTATCTCCGTCAAAGATACCCGCCTCGATCATCGAATCACCCTTAACTTCAAGGGCATAATGCTCGCCATTGCCGATCATGTCCGGTGGCAGGCCAATCATGTGAGTCTGGTTCTGGATTGCGGAAATCGGCACACCAGCGGCGATGCGTCCCATCACCGGAATACTGACAACGGTGGATGCGTTAACGTCATCCGCCGAGCGCGGCTGTGGCCGCGGTGGAGCTCCGTTTCGCCCAAGGCTGCCCTCGATGACGCTTGGCGAGAATTTTTTCTGGGTATTGAGGCCCGGTGCAATGGAGTCCGGCAGACGTAGGACTTCTAACGCTCTGGCCCGGTTGGCAAGCCGGCGAATAAAGCCGCGTTCTTCCAGCGCCGTGATCAACCTGTGTATGCCGGACTTCGACGCGAGATCCAAGGCATCCTTCATCTCGTCGAATGATGGAGGAATGCCCGTTTCCTTCAGGCGCTCATGAATGAAGAGCAGGAGTTCGTGTTGTTTGCGCGTGAGCATCGGCGATCCTTCAGCACGGAATCGGAAAAACAAAACCAGAACAAACACTATCTGTTCCAGTTGTGTTCTACAAGGCTTAATATGTGGTTTACGCCGCTGAACCGAATGCGTTTTTACGGCAAGGCGCGTATTTTTTGCCCGCATTTGCCGCGAAAGAGCAACAATTGCGCGCGGAACTGGTTCGTAAGCTGGCTATCGCAGCATCAATACGCTGCATGTCGATCCGGCTTTGGCAGCCGGAGCATGTGGTTCGCGAATGATCAGACCGTTGGCATCAGCGAGGAATTTCAACATCGACGAATCCTGGATGGCAAATGGTGTCGCTGTCAGGGTCCCGTCGGGACTTTTTGTGACACGGGCGCGAACATAGTCCTGTCGTTGGTCATTCGTCGCCATGTCGCTTCCGAGCACGGCGACGCGGAGATTTGGCTGGTGTGATAAGCCCGTCAGCGCATGGATAAGCGGTGTCAGAAAAATATGAGCACATATGAGGCTGGACACCGGATTACCGGGCAGACCGAGTATTTTCATCCCATCGAGACGTCCGAACATCAGTGGTTTGCCGGGGCGAAGGGCTATCTTCCAGAAATCGAGTTCCATTCCCCGTGCTGCCAGCGCTGGCTGCACCAGATCATGATCACCGACCGAAGCGCCACCAAGAGTAACAAGAATGTCCACCTTGCCAGCAGTCGCTTGATCTAGCGCATTGCTTAAAGCTTCTAGCCGGTCTTCGGCGATACCAAGATCAATCGGGACACCGCCCGCCTCACGCACAATTTCCGCCAAGCCGAAGCTATTGGAAGCGATGATCTGGTCCGATCGATAAGCTTCGCCCGGGCTGACCAGTTCATCGCCGGTCGCAAGGATGGCGATGCGAGGCTGCCGGATCACGTGAACGGTTGGATAATCGGCGGAGGCGGCGAGGGCGAGAGCGGCCGGATCGAGAACGCGCCCGGCTTCGAGCAATAAATCCCCTTCATTGAAATCCAATCCTGCCTTGCGGATGTTCCTACCGGCGGCGATGGTCTCGATGATGCTGACACGTCCGTTTTCAAGGATGGTATTTTCCTGTATCACGACGCTGTCGGCACCTTCCGGCACCGGCGCACCTGTGAATATCCGCACAGCTTCGCCCGCATTCACCACGCCGGAAAAAGCGTGACCGGCCGCAGACTGCCCAATCAATTTCAACGTCGTCGGTACACTTGCGACATCGACAGCGCGCACTGCGTACCCATCCATGGCCGAGGCCGCAAAGGGCGGTTGCTGCCGCTTGGCATGCAATTCCGCCGCGAGAACGCGGCCGCCGGCTGCACTGAGCGGAACGGTTTCTGGCTCGAGTTTCCCGGCGTCAGCGAGAATACGTGCCAGCGCTTCGTCTACGGGAAGAAGTCCTGCCATTCTACGTCTCGCTTGCTTTGACAGACCAATCGCCCGATTTGCCGCCGCTCTTCTGCAAGAGACGAATGTCCTGAATAATCATGCTCTTGTCGACAGCTTTTGCCATATCGTAAATGGTGAGGCATGCCACAGAGACGGCCGTCAACGCTTCCATCTCAACACCGGTCTTGCCAGTTAGCTTCACTGTTGCAACGACATGCAATCCAGGCAACGCTTCGTCGGATTCAATATCGACGGAAATCTTGTTCAATAGTAATGGATGGCAGAGCGGGATCAGCTCATGGGTCTTTTTGGCCGCCATGATACCGGCGATCCGTGCAGTCCCGATTACATCACCTTTGGCCGCATTGCCCGATTTGATGAGGTCGAGCGTCTCCGCCCGCATTCTTACAGAACCTTCGGCGATCGCTACGCGTTCCGTTTCCACCTTGCCGCCAATGTCCACCATATGTGCGGCTCCCGTCTCGTCGAGATGGGTAAGTCTACTGTTCATGCCGCGTCCGTCTGCTTTTCCACGGATCCGTGCAATAGCGCTTTCGTTGCGGCGGCTACGTCATCCTGGCGCATCAGGCTTTCGCCGACGAGAAACGTGCCTATGTTGGATTTAGCGAGACGCTGGCAATCAGCGTGGGTAAAGACGCCGCTCTCACTGACCAGAAACTTGGTGGGCGGCACCATTTTCGCGAGCCGCTCAGATACCGCGAGATCAACCTCAAACGTGCGCAGATCACGATTATTGATGCCGAGTAGGGGCGAAGCCAGCTTCAAAGCGCGTTCCAGTTCGGCTTCATCATGCACCTCGACGAGCACGTCCACGCCGAGTGACATTGCGGTTTCTTCGAGCGCTCTCGCCATAGCATCATTGACGCTTGCCATGATGATGAGAATGCAATCAGCGCCCCAGCTGCGGGCCTCGTAAACCTGATAGGTGTCGAACAGGAAATCCTTGCGCAGCGCGGGAAGTTGTGTCGCTTTACGTGCCGCTTTCAGGAATTCCGGCGCACCTTGAAACGACGGGCCATCCGTCAGAACCGAAAGACATGCAGCTCCACCCATCTCATAAGCTTTGGCCAATGCCGGCGGATCAAAATCCGGACGGATCAGGCCCTTCGAGGGGCTAGCCTTCTTGATCTCGGCAATGAGAGCAAAGTCTCCCGCATCGCGCTTCTTCTGCAGGGCAGAGAGAAAGCCGCGTGGTGCATCCTGGTCTTTCGCCTGGGCCTTCAAATCATCGACGGCAACACGCGCCTTGGCAGCAGTGATCTCGTCGCGCTTATAGGCTTCGATCCTACGAAGAATATCAACCATGCTCAGCTAGCCCCGCTGTTCGACACGTGGACGAGTTTCTTTAGCACATTTCTGGCTGCACTGCTGTCGATCGAATGGGCGGCCATTTCGATGCCGGTTTTAAGGTCAAACGCAACGCCGGCGATGACCAATCCAGCCCCGGCATTGAACAAGGTGATATCACGGTAGGCGCCATGCGCCCCATCAAGGACAGAAAGCAGCGAAACGGCGTTTTCGTCAGCTGTGCCGCCCTTCAGATCCTGTGGGTCGACGAGCCGGAGACCGAACGATTCCGGATCGATCTCGAATGTACGAATTGTTCCGTTCTCAAGGGCTGCTACCTTGGTCACGCCTGCGGTCGTGATTTCATCGAGTCCGTCACCATGGACTACCCATACGGATTCAGATCCAAGGTTCTTCAGGACATGCGCGACAGGCTCGACCCACTCGGGAGCAAAAACACCAACCAGCTGGCGCTTGACCCCTGCCGGATTGGTGAGCGGTCCAAGCAAATTGAAGATGGTGCGCGTGCCAAGTTCGACGCGTGCCGGCCCGACATGTTTCATGGCCGGATGATGCATCGGAGCAAACATGAATCCGATCCCGGCCTGTTCGATACATGTCGCAATCAGGTCCGCACCGATTTCGATGTTGATGCCGAGCGCCGCAAGTGTATCGGCGGCACCGGAACGAGACGACAGCGCGCGATTACCATGTTTCGCAACCGGAACACCCGCACCTGCAACAACAAAAGCCGCGCAAGTCGAGACATTGTAGGAGCCCGACTGATCACCGCCCGTGCCGACAATATCGATGGCATCGGGAGGGGCTGTGACTCTGAGCATTTTCGAGCGCATGGCAGATACCGCACCGGCGATCTCGTCGATGTTTTCGCCACGCACGCGCAATGCCATCAACAATGCACCGATTTGCGCCGGTGTCGCCTGTCCCGACATCATGATGTCGAAAGCCTCAATAGCCTCGTTGCGAGAAAGCGCCTTTCCCGCCGCTGCAATGCCGATGAAACGCTTCAGTTCAGCCATGTTTTGTCTCTCGGCTTAGCGGGCAAGCGCCCGATCGATGACGGTCTGGTTGATAGTGACAGGATAGACCGTCTGGAGTTGTGCCACCAACTGGTCGAGCAGGTCATCCGCGAGGCGTGAACCCAAGGCATCCCGTTCAACAGTCGTCAGAGCTTCCGGCCCGACATTCGCCGGCTCGATCGATTCTGTAACCTTGAAAATGAGCTTCGAGCCGTCGGATGCGGATTCGGTAACGCCAACAATACCTTCCGGACCATCAAACACTGAAGCTACGCCGCCTTCGCCCAGATCGGCGTCCTTGCTCTGGCGCGTGATGCCGCGTTTTGTGTCTTTGGTGAACTTGAATTCAGCCGCGATGGCATCGAGCGATGTCCCTTCGGCAACACGCTTGCGGACCTCTTCAGCCTTCGCGTTAAGTTGCTTCTCAATTTCCGCCTTCTTCCAGTTTGCGATTACACGCTGCTTCACCTCTTCGAGCGGGCGTTCACGCGCGGGCGTAACGCTCACGACGTCGTACCAAAGATAACTGTTGGTCCCCAGATTGAAAGGCTCGTTGTCGAAACCGACATCTGCCTGAAACACTGCGGCGAGCTGATTTTCGTCAAATGGGAGATTAGGGATGCTCTTTTCGTCGGGTCCACGACCGGCCTGATCAACGGCTTCGATCGTTACGACTTTCAAATTTTGCTTCGCTGCTGCTTCGGCCATGCTGGCTCCATCAGCACGCGCATTCTCATAGGCATCATGAACGTCGGCGATCGACGATGCAGCCTGCGTCAGCGCGATCGTTTCGCGGATGTCTTTTTCGACTTCGGAAAGCGGCTTTACGACTTCCGGCGTTATCGCGGTGACACGAACAATGACCGGGCCGAAAGTTCCTTTGACGACATCGCTGACACCGTTGGCTTGGAGGCCAAAGATCGTATCAGCAAGTGCTTGATCGGGCAGGGCAGGCTTGGGGAATGTTCCAAGACGTACGTCATCCAGCGTCTTGCCTTCCGACTTGACAACATCCTCGAAGCTTGTGCCAGCCACGATCTTGTCGCGAGCGGCCTTGGCCGCTTCCTCGTTCGCAAATGTCAACTGTTCAACCGTGCGCGTTTCAGGTGTCGAATAGCGCTCGATATTCTTATCGTACTCGGTCTTGATTTCTTCGGGCGTTACCGTCGCGGAGTTCGCAATGTCTTTTGGCTCAAGTTTGACATAGCTGACCTTGCGGTACTGCGGTGCGCCATAAGCTTCCTTGTTGGCCTCGAAATATGTCTTCAGATCGGCATCGCTGGGGTCTGCAACATCCTTTATGAAATCCTTCGGCATTGCGACAAAGTCCACAGTGCGCGATTCGCCTTTGTACAAGGCAACAGCCTTCAGGAGTGTATTCGGAGCCTTGATGCCATCGGCGACGGCTTCAACAATCTGCTGCCGACGCGCGACCTGTGCACGATTGTCGAGATAGCTTTGGGCGGTCATGCCAGCGTTGCGCAATACCGCATCGAACTGCGCCGGGTTGAAGCGGCCATCGGCGCCCTGGAAAGCCGGGTCTTCCGCAGCCAGTTGCGCCAGACGGTCCTTAGAGAGGCCGAGTGACATGGTGCGCGCCTGTTCGTCGAGAACAACGCCAGCAACCAGTTGGCCTTGTACCTGATGACCGATCCCGATCGCATCAGCCTGTTCGCGTGTTAGGCGCTGCCCGAAACGTTGCGAAAGGGCTGCAAGCTGGCGATCATAAGCCAAACGATAATCCACCGGTGAAACTTCGGAATGACCGGCGCGTATGGCGGCACTGCTGCCGATTGCACCCAGGATCGTGTTGGAGACACCCCACCCGGCAAAGCTGACAACAAGAAGTCCCATGAGCACCTTGACCACCCAGGTCTGTGCCACGTTGCGGAGAGAGTCGAGCATATAAAGTCACCGTATCAGTCAAGAGGCTTAATTGAATCAAATGGGGAATAGCGTGATGCAAGTCACGTGTCGATTGCTTTATCAAGTGAATTTGCTAGTCAGGCAATCAAATGACTGAGAAAATCGCCAAAACCAATCTCTGAGGAACTCACCATGACCCCTGATGTCCGTCCACTCGTTGCTGGTAACTGGAAAATGAATGGCACTGGGGAGCAGCTTGACGAATTGCGTATAATCGTCAACCGGCCGAATTCGGCTATTGGTGAGAAAATCGACGCGCTGATCTGCGTACCCGCGACGCTCGTATTCAGAGCCGCACAATCTGTCGAGGGTGAAGCTTTGAGTATCGGTGGACAGGATTGTCATTTCAAGAAGTCCGGTGCCCATACGGGCGACATCTCGGCGGATATGTTGAAGGATGCCGGCGCATCACATGTTATCGTCGGCCATTCGGAGCGCCGTACGGATCATGGTGAAACAGATGCTGTCGTCAATGCAAAGGCAAGGGCAGGCTGGGACGCTGGTCTGACTGCGATTATCTGCATCGGCGAAACGGAAGCGCAGCGCAAGGCCGGCTCAACGCTCGATGTCATTGCCACGCAGCTTGCCGGATCAATCCCCGACAGTGCGACTGCAATCAACACCATCATTGCTTATGAACCCGTGTGGGCCATCGGCACAGGCCTAACGCCCACTCCGGACGATGTAAGAGAAGTGCATGGTTCAATTCGTAATGCACTCTTTGCTCGCTTTGGTGCTGACGGCGCAAAGATGCGTATCCTCTACGGCGGGTCGGTCAAACCATCCAATGCGACAGAGCTCCTGGGAATAGAGAACGTCGACGGCGCGCTTGTCGGAGGCGCGAGCTTGAAAGCAGTCGATTTCCTCGCCATCTGTGAGGCATACCACTCCCTTTGACGGTGAGAAAAACCGCAATTGCATTAAGAAAACTGTGGTCTGACGGGCTTGGTTTATTGACCGATCCGGTGTAAAGAGCCGCGTCCGATACCTAGAAAGCAGAAAATACCCCATGCAAACCGTTGTCATTGTCATTCATCTTCTGATTGTACTTGCCCTCGTTGGCGTCGTGCTTATGCAGCGCTCCGAAGGCGGCGGTCTTGGAATTGGTGGTGGCTCCGGCTTCATGACGGCACGCGGCGCGGCCAATATCCTGACACGGGCTACAGCGATTCTGGCAACGGGCTTTTTCATCACTTCGCTGGCTCTCGGCATCATGGCTCGTTATGGCGAAAATCCAACCGACATTCTGAAGCGGATTCCAGCCACGAGCGGTAGTCAGCCTGCAGGCCAGCAGCCCCCCACGAGCGGTGGCATTCTCAATCAGCTCGGTGGCCCATCATCCAAGGAGACGACGCCTCCCACGTCTGATGCGCCTGCTACAGCGCCAGCTTCTGGTTCGGCGGCACCTGGTGCAACAGCGCCAGCAACGCCCGAATCACAGCCGGCCGCACCAACGGCACCGGTGACGCCGACCCAACCGGCAAATCAGGTTCCGAATTCGCAGTAAGACTTTACTAGGCTCGGCGGCGCGGCAAATGTGTTGCGCTTCCGCAACCTTTGGTCTCGAAGAATCAGTGGCGTATATTCTTCACGGCGATTTGCGTTGAGAAGAGGTCAGTCTTCGGATATCGCGATATCAGGTTGGCCTTGGGGGCCTGGCAAACGCCGCTGATGGCGTTGTGCAATCTACGCGGGAAAATAAACTATGTTGTCACGTCGCTCTTTGCTCATCGGAATGTCTGTCCTGGCCCTGACCGGCCCGGCCTCGGCAGAACCTATTCTCAAGAAGATTCTGAACCCGTTTGCTGGTGATAGAGCTGAGCCAGTTGCGGCCATTCCGGACACGGGTGCTGCGGCCAAGCCGATCGAGGTAGCCGAGATCCGTAAGCCTGCAGGCCAGAGTAAGGCCAAGACGAAATACGGCATCGATCCGAAATACATGCCGCAGGACGTCGCATTCTCAGGCTACAAGCCGGGCACCATCGTTATCGATCCAAAGGCAAAGTTCCTCTATCTCGTTGAATCGCCTTTCACCGCACGCCGCTACGGCATTGCTGTAGGCAAGGAAGGGCTGGAATTCAAGGGAACTGCGACAATCCAGACCAAGCGCGAATGGCCGCGCTGGATTCCGACCAAGGAAATGATCGAGCGGGAACCCGCACATTACGCCAAGTATGAAAACGGCATGGACGGTGGACCTGGCAATCCGCTCGGCGCACGTGCCCTTTATCTGTCGCAGGGTAACAAGGATACGCATGTTCGTATTCACGGTACGATTCAGCCATGGACAATCGGTAGCTCTGCTTCGAACGGCTGTTTCCGTATGGTCAATGATCATGTGATCGATTTGTACAACCGCGTCAGCGTTGGCACGGAAGTTATTGTTCTGTAAGAGCAATAATTGAATTTGTTGAAACGGCCAGACCTAGCGTCTGGCCGTTTTGTTTGAATTGAAAAATATTTGGGACTGGAAAAACGGCTTGTCAGCCGATTTTTTTGTGGCCAAATCAATCGCAAAGGACTAACGAGATAAGCCCATGGCCCGATATGTTTTCATCACTGGCGGCGTGGTTTCTTCCCTCGGAAAAGGCATCGCTGCAGCCGCTTTGGCGGCACTCCTGCAGGCTCGTGGATACCGCGTGCGGATTCGCAAGCTCGACCCTTATCTCAACGTCGACCCCGGTACGATGTCGCCGTATCAGCACGGCGAAGTCTTTGTGACCGACGATGGCGCTGAAACTGACCTTGATCTTGGTCATTATGAGCGCTTTACGGGACGTCCTGCCAACAAGCAGGACAATATCACCACCGGACGGATCTACCGGAATATTATCGAAAAGGAGCGCAGGGGAGATTATCTCGGCGCAACCGTTCAGGTGATCCCGCATGTCACGGACGAGATCAAGAACTTCATCGTTGAAGGCAACGAGGACTACGATTTCGTTCTGTGCGAGATCGGCGGTACTGTGGGCGATATCGAAGCCATGCCGTTCCTCGAAGCAATTCGCCAGCTTGGCAATGATCTGCCGCGTGGCAGCGCCGTTTATATTCACCTGACGCTGATGCCTTATATTCCGGCTGCTGGCGAGCTTAAGACCAAGCCGACACAGCATTCCGTCAAGGAACTGCGTTCGATCGGCATCGCACCGGACATCCTTCTTATCCGGGCAGATCGCGAGATCCCGGAATCCGAGCGGCGTAAGCTCTCGCTCTTCTGCAATGTCCGGGCCTCCGCCGTCATCCAGGCGTTGGATGTCGATACGATCTATGACGTGCCGATGGCCTACCACAAGGAAGGCCTCGATTCGGAAGTCCTTGCTGCGTTCGGCATCGATCCGGCGCCCAAGCCACGCATGGAGCGTTGGGATGAAGTCAGCCAGCGTATCCACAATCCGGAAGGCGAGGTCACGATTGCAATCGTTGGCAAATATACCGGCCTCAAGGATGCCTATAAGTCGCTGATTGAGGCGCTGCACCATGGCGGAATGGCCAACAAGGTGAAGGTCAATCTCGACTGGATCGAATCGGAAATCTTCGAGCAGGAAGATCCGGCACCCTATCTGCAGAAAGTGCATGGCATTCTTGTGCCGGGCGGTTTTGGCGAGCGCGGTTCGGAAGGCAAAATCCTGGCGGCCAAGTTCGCGCGTGAAAAGAAGGTTCCGTATTTCGGCATTTGCTTTGGCATGCAGATGGCAGTGCTGGAGGCGGCGCGCTCACTTGCAGGTGTCGAAAAGGCATCCTCGAGCGAGTTCGGTCCAACGAGCGAACCTGTTGTTGGTCTGATGACGGAATGGCTCAAGGGCAACATGCTGGAGAAGCGGGCGCAATCTGGTGATCTTGGCGGAACCATGCGCCTTGGCGCTTATGAAGCGCTGCTCAAATCCGGCACGCGCATTGCGGATATTTATGGCTCGACCGATATTTCGGAACGCCACCGCCACCGCTACGAAGTGAACATCGATTACAAGGATCGTCTGGAGGATTGCGGCCTGGTGTTCTCCGGCATGTCGCCGGATGGCGTTTTGCCCGAAACCATCGAGTATCCGGATCATCCCTGGTTCATCGGCGTTCAGTACCATCCGGAATTGAAATCGCGCCCGTTCGAGCCGCATCCGCTGTTTGCTTCATTTATCAATGCGGCAATGGCTCAAAGCAGACTGGTCTGATCGGCGGGTGTGACTTGAATTGCGATCAGCATTAAGGCACACCCTTTGACCATGAACACAACGCCACGCATCCCCCGTCCTGTTGATCATCTTGTCCTGCCAACGGCGGACCTTGATGTTGCCCGCGCACGGCT
>NZ_JBBNAN010000499.1:0-2180 GCF_037994405.1 Phyllobacterium sp. | reverse complement strand
ACGCGCACGTTGGTACTAATCTAAGGGATAAGCAGCAGGCTTCCGGCGCTGCGTCCAGCCTCGAGTTCAATATGGGCTTTGGCTGCGTCCTTGAGCGCGAATTCCTCGCCCGTGGCGGCGGTGATGTTCAAGCGGAAGGCATCGATCAGCGCCTCAGCGGCTTCGGCATAGAATGCCGGGTCGGCGCTTGCGGCCATCATGCTCGGGTGGGCGAGAGCGCGGTTGGGCCGTAGCTGGTCAAGCGAAATCGGCGGGATCGGCCCAGCAGCCTGGCCGAAACTCGCGGCGGTGCCGAAGGGGCGGATGCATTGGATGGTCTTGGCGAGCATGGCGCCGCCGATGCCGTCATAGCCGACATCCACGCCGCGGCTGGCGGTCAAATCCATGACTTCGCGGACGAGATCGGCATCGCGCCCGACGACCAGGTGGTCGGCGCCGTGGGAGCGGGCAAGAGTAGCCTTCGCCTTTGAGCTGACCGTACCGATCACGGTTGCGCCCAGATGTTTTGCCCAGCGGACCAGAATGGCGCCAAGGCCACCGGCTGCGGCATGGACAAGGATAGTCGTGCCCGGCTTTACGGCATATGTGCGGTTGAGCAGCATGTATGCCGTCACGCCCTTCAGCGTCGATGCCGCCGCAGTGCGCGATGCGACGCCGTCCGGCAGCTTGATCGCCCGTTCCGCCGGCAGCAGGCGCGTCGAGGCATAGGCGCCGACCGGCGCACCCGCATAAGCGACGCGGTCGCCCAAAACGAAGTTCGCGACCTCGGGGCCGATGGCCTCGACGATACCGGCGCCCTCGGCACCGAGCACGGAGGGATAGGAGGGTAGCGGGTAAATGCCCTTGCGATGGTAGATATCGAGAAAATTGACGCCGATCGCTTCGTGACGGATGCGAATTTCCTTCGGGCCAGGGGTCTGCGGGGCACGCTCCAAAACCTGTAGTTGGTCGATGCCTCCGGTAGCAGTTAGCGTGACGGCAATATCCATCCTCAGTCTCCGATTTGTTAATCCATGAAAGTGGTCCGTTCAATGAAAGAATACAGTTGGTAGCTTGATTGAAAATTCCCTATAATTTCCCAGGCAATGGGAAAAAATCGTCAATGGTTGATTGGGAAGATCTGCGCCATTTCTATGCTCTCTCTCGCCTCAGCACGCTGTCGGCCGCCGCCCGGGCGCTCGGCGTCGAGCATGCCACCGTGGCGCGGCGGGTGGCGCACCTGGAAGAAAAGATCGGCACCAAGCTCGTCGACAGGCGCGGGCGGCGCCTTTCGCTGACGGCCGAAGGTCAGCAGATTGCCACCATCGCCGCGCGCATGAGCGAAGATGCCTTGGCGATCGAGCGAGCGGCGCTGAATGCCGGCCACCGGCATGCTGGCACGGTCAGAGTGAGCGCTCCGCCTGCCTTTGCAAGTGCGGTGCTAGTCGAGCGGTTCGTTCGACTCCGGCAGCGGCATCCGGGCATCAATGTCGTCGTCATTGGCGAGACACGCTATGCCTCGCTTGGACGGCGGGAGGCGGATATCGCTGTGCGGCTGACGCGGCCGGAACAGGGCGATCTGACCATCACCAAGATCGGCGAGATCGGCTTCAACCTCTATGCTGATCCTGCCTATCTCGCCGCAACGCGCGAGCCAGATTGGACATTTGTCGGTTATGAGGAAACCATGGCTTCGTCGCCGCAGGAAAGACAACTTGCGGAGATTGTCGGCAGCCGTCGGGTCGCCATCCGGACCTCGACGCTCGAGTTTCAGCTGGCGGCGGTCAAGGCCGGTGCTGGCGTCGCCCTGCTGCCGGATTTCATGGCCGCAAATCAGAATTTGACAAAGCTGCCTTTGCCGACCCATCCGCTTACGCGCGAACTTTGGCTGGTCGTGCACACTGATATCAAGGATGTGCCGCTCATCCGCGCAGTAATGGATGAGCTTAGCGGGAAGGCAATGCCAACGTGCGAACGGGCCGGCGGGCGATAATAAAGAACTGCCATTATCGGCCATTTCGAGGAACATTTTCTCGAAGGCTTTGCTATTGAACAAGCGCCCTTTGACACCCGTCACTGACACGCCGAAGGCGAGCGGAACGGCGCAATGAGGGGATCCGCGGCCTGCCTATGGCTTGGCCGCTGATCGCTGCGGAGAGGCTAGTGGGCAGATGCTGCTTCCTCGATCAGTTTGGCAACCG
>NZ_JBBNAN010000498.1:0-14258 GCF_037994405.1 Phyllobacterium sp. | reverse complement strand
ACTGCATATCGCGCCGGGCAAGGACGAAAAGCCCGCAAAGGCCGACAGCATCGAAGATGAGATGGAACGCTTGCTGGGTGACTTGTCAAAACCCGAGAAGCGCTAGGGTCAGGTCCTATTAATAGGATCGAAATGGCGCCAGAAACGGCAAGAAGATGCAGCGCATGTTCCGATCCGGCGCTTTGCCGGATCGAAAAGATACATGCGCAGCTTCATTCATTGGAGCATGTCTCGTCCGAAAAGTCTGACAACTTTTCGGGACCATGCTCCAAGAAGCGTGAAGGGCGGGTCTTTTCCCCGGCCGAACGGTTCGACACTAGAGCTTGCAGCCGTTTCGGCGTCCGAAGGATAGGGTCTTTCGCCCGGCTACGTCGTCGCAAAGGCTCGAAAATGGATTAACATTTCTTGTCCCTTTGCTCCTCATATCCGAACGAAAAGCCAAATACCATTTCGACCAGATTAATAGGTCCTGACCCTAGGTCACGTTCCCCCCGGTTCCTTGGCAAAGGGCTTGGAGCGAAATAGGCCGGCAGTTCTCTAAATGTGCAGGGCGTGCCCTAGTGCTTTCAGCGCAGCTTCTTGGAAACCTTCACTCTGTGTCGGATGGGCGTGGATCGTCCCGGCAATGTCTTCCAGTCGTGCGCCCATTTCCAACGCCAGTGCAAAGGAAGCCGAGAGTTCTGACACACCCTGCCCCACCGCTTGAATGCCAAGGATCAGATGATTACGGGCGGCTGCTACCACCCGGACAAACCCCTCCTCGCCTTCCTGTGTCATAGCACGACCATTGGCGGCGAACGGGAAGAGGCCGATCTTGACTTCGTGGCCAGCGGCTTTTGCCTCATCTGGCGATAGGCCAACGGAGACTATTTCCGGGTCGGTGAAACACACCGCAGCAATCGCGCGTTTGTCCCAGCTGCGATTTTCACCGGCAATGATTTCCGCAACCATCTCGCCCTGAGCCATGGCGCGGTGCGCCAGCATGGGTTCGCCCGTCACGTCACCAATGGCATAGACGCCGCGCATGGAGGTGCGGCATTTGTCGTCGATGCGGACGAACCGGCCGTCCATGTCGATGTCGATTTCCTCGAGCCCCCAACCTGTCGTCACGGGTTTGCGGCCCACCGTCACCAATACCTTGTCGCAAGGGATCTTGTCGTCCTTGCCATCGGCAGTCTCGATTAGCAGTGCTTCGCTCTTCGCACTCATCCCTTTGGCTTTGGCGCCAGTCAGCACCAACACGCCAAGCTCAGAAAGGTGCCGCGAGACGGGCCGGGTCAGCTCCGCATCGTATTGTGGCAGGATTTTCGGGAGCGCCTCTACGACAGTGACTTTCGAGCCAAGTTTCGCATATGCTGTTCCAAGCTCAAGACCGATATAGCCACCGCCGACGACAACCAGCTTTTCCGGAACCTCCTGCAGCGCCAGCGCTTCGGTGGATGAAATGACATGGCCGCCGAATGGCAGCGATGGGACCTCGACCGGAGCAGAGCCCGTGGCGATGACCACATTCTCGGCGCGGATGATCTGCTGGCCGGTCAAGGTTTCCACCTCGACCGTCTTGCCGTCGCGGAACTTCGCCTTGCCGGTAACGATCTTGACATTGGCTTTCTTCAAGAGCCCGGCTACGCCGTTGTTCAGACGGCTGACGATGCCGTCCTTCCAGGCGATGGTTTTCGAAAAATCGATGGAGTGTTCGCTGACGGATATGCCAAGCGGCGTCTGCTTGGCGGCGAAATGCGCAACCTTCGCGAATTCGTCGGCGGCATGGATGAGCGCCTTGGAGGGAATGCACCCAACCATGAGGCAGGTTCCGCCAACCTTGGTCGCTTCGACGATGACGGTATCGACATTCAACTGACCGGCACGAATAGCGCAGATATAACCGCCCGGGCCCGCACCGATGACCAGCAATTTGCAGGAAATATCTTTCATCGGCTCAACCCTCCACGAAAATCAGCGCCGGCGTCTCGAGCAGCGTCTTGATGCGCTGGATGAAAACAGCCGCATCCCAGCCATCGATTACGCGGTGATCGAAGCTTGACGACAGGTTCATCATCTTGCGCGGAATGAAATTCGTCCCATCCCAAACCGGACGCGTCATGATCTTGTTGACGCCAATGATAGCGACTTCAGGGTAGTTGATGACTGGTGTCGTCACCACGCCTCCCATACTGCCAAGCGAGGTGATGGTGATTGTCGAACCGCTGAGCTGTTCACGCGTTGCCGAACCGGTCTTTGCCGCATCCGCCAGAAGATTGACCTCGGTGGCACAATCCCAAAGCGTGCGAGCTTCGGCATGCTTGACAACCGGAACGACAAGCCCATTCGGTGTTTGCGCTGCAATGCCGATGTGCACACCGCCATGCTGATGGATGACATTGGCATCGTCATCATAGAGCGCGTTCAGATGTGGTTGGTCGGCGATAGCCTTCACCACTGCCCGCATGAGGAATGGCAGTATCGTCAATTTCGGCTGATCTGCACGTTTCTTGGCGTTGAGCGTGGCGCGCAATTCTTCCAGGGAGGTGACGTCGATTTCCTCGACATAGGTAATATGCGGAATGTGCGATTTGGCGATTGCCATTTTTTCCGCAATCTTGCGGCGCAGGCCAACAACCTTGATTTCCTTTACGGAATTATCGGGCGCGAGGGCGGCCAAGCCAGGTTTTTGCGATCCACGCGCAAAAAAGGCTTCCAGGTCCTCGTGTGTGATCCGCCCTGCCGGTCCCGTACCACTGACTTGACGCAGATCAACCCCAGCCTCCCGCGCCCGCAGACGAACGGCGGGCGATGCCAAAGGCTTCTCGCCCTCGCCGCGCGGCGCGCTTCCGCCAAGAGCACGCGGCGCAGCCAATGGCGCGTCAGTTACCGTGACAGGCTTGGACTTCGGTTTTTCTTCCTGCAGCTTCGGAGCTTCGGCTTTTTTCTCAGCCGTTGGTTCTGGTGCCCCGGCCTTCGCAGGCTTTGCCGGCTCCGGTTCGATCGCGTGTCCTTCCCCCTCGACCTTCAGGCGCACGAGCGGTGAGCCGATGGCCAGTACCTGCCCGATCTCGCCGCCGAGCCAGATGATCTCGCCGTCGACGGGAGATGGTATCTCGACCGTCGCCTTGTCGGTCATCACGGCAGCAAGGACGGTATCCTCGCGGACCAGGTCGCCGATCTTGACATTCCATTCAACGAGTTCCGCTTCCGCAACGCCTTCACCGACATCCGGCAGCTTGATGACATATTCACCCATCGTCTGCTCCTATCCTTCCAGCGCTTCGACAAGGGCCCGCCCGACACGCGTCGGTCCGGGGAAGTAATCCCATTCCTGGGCATGCGGATATGGTGTATCCCAGCCCGTCACCCGTGCAACCGGGGCTTCCAGCTTGTAGAAACAATGCTGCTGAACCAATGCAGCGAGTTCCGCACCAAATCCTGAGGTCAAGGTCGCCTCGTGTACAATGACACAGCGTCCGGTTTTCGAGACGGACTCGACAATCGTTTCAAGATCAAGCGGCAGCAGTGTGCGCAGATCGATGATTTCCGCATCGATACCGTGTTCTTCCGCTGCGGCTTCCGCCACATAGACCATGGTTCCATAGGCAAGAATGGTCAGCTGTGAGCCTTCGCGGCGCTTGATCGCCTTGCCTAGCGGTACAGTGTAATGACCGTCCGGCACCTCGCCAAGGTTGTGTTTGGACCAGGGTGTGACCGGCTTCTCGTGATGACCGTCGAAGGGGCCGTTATAGAGTCGCTTTGGTTCAAGGAAGATCACCGGATCCGGATCTTCGATTGCGGAGATCAGCAGACCTTTCGCATCATGGGGGTTGGACGGAACTACGACTTTCAGGCCAGACACATGCGTGAACAGCGCCTCAGGACTCTGGCTATGCGTCTGTCCTCCAAAAATACCGCCCCCGGTAGGCATACGCACCACGATCGGGCAGGTAAAGCCGCCATTGGAACGATAGCGCAAGCGTGCCGCTTCCGAGACGATCTGGTCGTAGGCAGGATAAACGTAATCAGCGAACTGGATTTCGATGCACGGTCGCAAACCATAGGCCGCCATGCCGATCGCTGCGCCGACAATACCGGCTTCGCTGATCGGCGCATCAAAACAGCGGGTCTTGCCATATTTCGCCTGCAGGCCCTGCGTGCAGCGGAACACACCGCCGAAAAAGCCGACGTCTTCGCCGAACACGACAACATTGTCGTCGCGTTCCATCATGATATCCATCGCGTCGCGAATGGCTTCGATCATTGTTTTGCGCGGCATGGTTTACACCCCTGCCTGCTGGCGCTGACGGCGCAGATGTGGCGGCATTTCCTCGTAAACCCCCTCGAACATGTCCCGGGCCGAAGGCTTGCCACCGGCATGCAATGTGCCGAAGCTTTCGGCTTCTTTCTGTGCCGCAATCACCGTATCGAGAATTTCCGCCTCAACCTGCTTGTGGCGCTCCTCCGACCAGACACCGCGGCCGATCAGATGGTTTTTGAGCCGAACGATCGGATCGCCCAGCGGCCAGGCATCAGACTCTGTCTTCGGCCGATACGCAGACGGATCGTCGGAGGTGGAATGCGCGCCGACGCGATAGGTGACATATTCGATCAGTGTCGGCCCAAGATTGCGCCGCGCCCGCTCGATCGCCCATTTCGCGACGGCAAAGACGGCAAGGTAGTCATTGCCGTCGACACGCAGCGCCGGAATGCCAAAGCCAAGTCCGCGTGCGGCAAATGTGCCCGACCCGCCTCGCGCAATGCCCTGAAAGGTCGAGATTGCCCACTGGTTGTTGACAATGTTGAGCACCACCGGCGCCTTGTATGTGGACGCGAAAACCAGCGATGCGTGGAAGTCGGATTCGGCCGTTGAGCCATCGCCGATCCAGCCGGCTGCGATCTTGGTGTCATTCTTGATGGCCGATGCCATGGCCCAACCAACGGCCTGGATATATTGCGTGGCGAGATTGCCGGAGATCGAAAAGAAACCGTGCTCCTTCGACGAATACATGATCGGCAACTGGCGACCCTTCAGCGGATCGCGCTCGTTGGAATAGATCTGGCACATCATCTCGACCATTGGGTAGTCGTCAGCGATCAGAAGGCCTGCCTGACGATAGGTCGGGAAATTCATGTCACCGGGTGCAAGTGCCTTGCGAAAGGCGCAACTCACGGCCTCCTCGCCGAGGTGCTGCATGTAGAACGAAGTCTTGCCCTGCCGCTGTGCAATCTGCATGCGAGCATCGAAGGTCCGCAGCGTCATCATGTGGCGCAGACCTTCAATCAGTTGATCATCGGTCAACAATCCCGCCCAAGGACCGACGGCTTGCCCGGCGCGGCTCAAGACGCGGATGATCGAAAAGGCGAGATCGCGAATATCTTCAGGGTTGGTGTCTATTTCGGGACGCCGGACCGAACCTGCCTCTGGAATATTAACATTGGAAAAATCCGGTTCACCACCATGCCGCACCGCCGGTTCTGGCACATACAGGCTAAGGGGACCAAATTCACCAAGGGGACCATCGTCAGACATGTTCTAGACCTCCCAACCACACATATCGTTTTGACACTGTAGCATGAACTATTAGGTCAGTAATACTGTCTTAAATTTTCGAGATACTGCCATCAGTTGATCTTTCTATGAGATAATTCGCCTAACAGACTGAAATCAATAAATGTTCGATGCCAGGCCCGGATAATTGAACATAACGGCGCTATCCAAAAAGCAATATTTCATCAATTCAAGCACTATGCGCTGATGAATTTATTCAACGGCGCGATGATTTTTGTAATCAAATGTGGTTTCCACCAGCGTTTCGGCGTCAGGCAGCAGCGATTGCCAGAGCATGATCGCGAGCATTATCCCGAATCGCGTCCAGATAGAGCCTCTTGAGGAGCGACAGCATGTCGTCATTAGCTGGTGCTGGAAGCGCCCCGTAACTTTCAGGCGCGACGTGCTCGATCATCCTGCGTATGACTTCTTGCGCTCCGATCATCAGCTTGCCGCTGGCGACACCGCGCCATGCTTGGAGTGCGACCACCAAGGGCCGATGGGTGCTGTCGGGCAAGCCGGCAGCGCTAAGCAATGCGCCAAGTGCTGTCGCACGACCATCGATAAGCAGACTGCGTACACGCGCAAGATTGTATCCGGAGAGCCCGACAAGAATAGCGCCGAAGAAATCGACCTTTCCGGCGGCAACAATCCGTATAACGAATGCAGTCGTAAGGTCGCCGCGCAGCTGCAAATGTTCAATAAGAGCGGGATATTCCTCTGCGGGCGTCGCCGCCACCAGGCTGATCGACGCCTTCACGCAGGCTTCCTGCGTCACTCGCTTTGCCCTTCGCTCGCCCATCAGGGCCATCACCATGTCCATCTGGCAGAGGGCCTCTGCAATGTGGATCGCCAAAGAATGGCGGCAATCGGATGGCAGGCGTTCATCGTCAACCAGGAGTGCGCGGACTTCAGCCACATGGCCAAGGCGCTCGATCAACCTGCGATAGCTGATGTCGGCAATCTGCGCCTGCGTGTTAGACAAAAGTTCCAGAACGGCGGCCGTCTCGCCAATCTCGATGATTGCAGCACTGACGGCGTATGAAACTCGTGCCCTGGCGGCAATGATCCTTTGCGCCTCGCCGCTTCCGCTCGCTACGCAATCAACCAGATCCGAATCGCTCAGCAACGTCGATCGCCCGAGCATATAGGTAGCAATCTCGATCTGATCACGCGCGAGGCTGGCGACAATGTGAACCGGCGCATGAGCGCTTGTTGAAAACGCCTCGGCCAATGCGAGACGCACTTTTGGTGAAGGATCATCGAGAAGAAGCGTCAATACGGCTTCGGTGGAACAACGCTCGTCAAATTCGAGATCGGACTGAAGATACATATGAGCCAAGGCCGCCGCGGCATGGCAGCGCTGCGCCACTGAAGCATTATCGATCATTTTCAGATAGTGCTGAACCGACATTCTACTTCGCCCCCGAGTCTCTGCTTGTTCTCAACACTAGGACGAAAAGGTTTACGATCGGTTCACCATACCGGTTAACCCTGTTGTGGCGTGAGCGTTCGCGTGTTGCGATCCGGACCAAGCCGCCTTAGTCTGCCGCAAAAGCATCGAGGAGACGCAGCACACCATGGCCGGGCTATATCTGGAAGACTTCGAAATCGGGCATGTGTTCCAGCACACACTGCGCAAGACGGTCACCGAAAGCGACAACATGCTGTTCTCGGTGATGACGCTGAATCCGCAGCCGCTGCACATCGATTTCGAGTTTTCCAGCAAAACCGAATGGGGCAAACCACTGGTCAATTCCCTGTTCACGCTCGGTCTGATGATCGGCATTTCGGTCAATGACACGACAGTTGGCACGACCATTGCCAATCTCGGCATGACGGATGTGACATTCCCGGCCCCGTTGTTTCATGGCGATACCGTGCGCGTGGAAACCCAGGTGATTTCCGTGCGCCGCTCCAAATCGAAACCCGATCGCGGCATTGTCGAGTTCGAGCACCGCGCCTTCAATCAATATGGCGTACTGGTCGCGCAATGCACACGGCAGGCCATGATGAAGTCAAAGGGCGCTGCCTGATGCGCTCGCTGCTGTTTGTTCCCGGTGATTCTGAAAAGAAACTGGAGAAAGGCCTAACCAGCGGCGCCGACGTGCTGCTGATCGATCTTGAAGATTCTGTCAGCGCCGAACGCAAGGAAAGTGCGCGAAAGATCGCAGCCGCGTTTCTGGTGGCCAATCGCGATTGCTCCTCACCGCGTCTGTTTGTTCGTATAAACGATCTTGCCAGCGGACTGGCGGATGCCGATCTTGCAGCCGTCATGCCTTCTCTACCCCACGGGATTCTTCTGCCAAAATCCAACAGCGGCAAGGACGTGACCCGGCTTTCGGCCAAACTCAATGTACATGAAGCCCATGCGGATATTGCCGAGGGATCGACACAGATAATTGCCATCATCACAGAAACGGCAGTCGGAACACTTTCAGCGGCGAGTTACCCTGACGCGTCGAAGCGTTTGATTGGTCTCAGCTGGGGTGCAGAAGATCTGTCCGCTGCGATCGGCGCACGTGCCGTCCGCGATGATACTGGCCGCTATACCGATGTCTTTCGTATGGCGCGTGCTGTAACAATTCTCGGTGCATCGGCCGCCGAGGTCGCGGCGATTGATACGGTGTACATCAACTACCGCGACGACGAAGGTCTGGCACACGAGTGCATGGAAGCCGAGCGCGACGGCTTCACCGGCAAGCTGGCGATTCATCCGGCGCAAATACCAATCATCAACCGGATTTTCACGCCGTCCAATGAAGCTATCGAACATGCCAGAAAGATCATCGACGCCTTTGCCGCGGACCCCTCAGCTGGGGTCATCGGCATCAATGGCCAGATGTTTGACCGCCCGCATCTGCGCCGGGCAGAACGGCTTATCGCCCGGGCCGCGCATAACCCCAAAGATCGTCTTTGATTTTGGAAGGGTTAGCGCCAGGACGCACGGCGCGATAGGTCAATTGCCTGACCCGTCCCATCTTGGCCGGAACATCTGGAAGGTTTCGGACACTGAGGCAAAATCCATATAACCGAGACGGGAGACAGGCTGCGCCTTGGTCATATCAACGAGGCCATTCGTGAGAATTGCCTCATTAATATGAACGCCGACCACCTCACCAATGACCATGAACGCACTTACCCGATTGCCGCGGCGATCCTTAGGGTTCTGGATATCGGTCAAGACACATTCAAGCGTTGCATAGGCCTCCGCAACGCGCGGTGCGCCAATCAGGGTGCAGTCGGCCGGCGTCAATCCCGAGTACTCGAATTCACTGACGCCGCGTGGGGCATTCACAGACGTCGCGTTCATCGCTACCGAGAGGTTTGCGCTGACCAGATTGGCAGCGAATTCACCGGTCTCTTCGATGAAGGCGACACTATCCTTGTAACCTTCCGACGAGAACATGAGCAGGCACGGCTTGGTGCTGATCATGTTGAAGAACGAATACGGTGCGAGATTGATCCTGCCGTCCTTGGATCGGCTCGAAATCCAGCCGATCGGACGCGGCGCGACAATCGCCTTCAAAGGGTCATGCGGCAGGCCATGGCCATCCTCATATCGGTAAAACATGATGTGTTCAGCCTTCCCACGGCCCCGAATATTCAGAGAGAATGTCCTTGATGTCCGGTCGCGGCCGTTCCGGCACCTTCTGCGGACAGCTGCCAATGTGAACGAAACCCGTTACCCGCTCATGTGGAGCCAATCCAAGCAGCGCGCGCCCCTTTTTATCGGAAGCATACCAGTTGCTGATCCAGTTCGTGGCATAGCCAAGGGCATTTGCGGCCAGAACCAGGTTCATGGCTGCGGCGCCGGAAGACAGGAACTGTTCCCATTCCGGAATGTGGTGTTCAACCGGTGTGAAGATCACGCCGATGACCAGGGGCGCCCGCGCGAAACGCTTCAACTCCTGCTCGCGGCGCTGCTCGGTCAACGGACCTTCGCGTTCCTCGGCAAGGTCTGCCAGATACTTTCCAATCTTTTCGCGGGCCTCCCCCCGGTAAATGATGAAGCGCCAGGGCGTCAGCCGGCCATGGTCGGGCACGCGCGAGGCGATGCGAACCATGGTCTCGATCTCATCATCAGATGGGGCCGGAAGGCCAATGGCCGAAATCGGCGTGGAGCTGCGCGTCGACAAGAATTCAATGACAGAAGGGGGAACAGATGTATCCATGGAATAAAGCGGCAGTCCTGTTTTAGCTCGTATACTCGATGCGCGGACAATGTGGTGGTTTCGCCGCCCAAGTAAAGGTGCGCGCCGAAGAAAAAGCCTTGAAATTGCCATCGGGTTCGGATCAAACCGTTTCATGGCTGTGATCCGGATTTTTTCAGCAGACAGCAAGTCCCGAAAGCGCAGGCCATTGCTCGCGCTCGCGGTGACGGCGTTTGCAAGCATGCTTGTTGCTCCTTGCGCGTGGGCGCAGTCGCTCGCCCCGGATTTGCCATCAGTGCCGGCTGTCGAGCTCCCCAATATTCCCGCTCTCAAGGAATATGCCAATCCAAAGGCGCCCGGAAACAATCCGCTCGCCAACGAACCGGAACTGGTTTTGTCAGCCAAGCTTTCTGAGGATGGTGAGACGATTGGCCGGGGTCTTGTGTGGCGCGTGTTTTCCCCGGAGCCGGGCGGTGACGGTAAACTCGCATTGCTGGCGACCGCCAAGGGCGGCACGACTTCATTCAATCTCGCCCCAGGCAGCTATCTGGTGCATGTGGCTTTTGGTCGAGCAGGCGCGACCAAGCGCATCACCATGACCCGTGCCAAGCGCACCGAGACGATGATTCTCGATGCCGGCGGCGTGAAGCTCAATGCCGTTCTCTCAGGTGGCGCACGAATTCCGCCCGATCAGCTCAGATTTTCGATTTACGAGAATAATGAGGATGCCAGCGGTGAGCGCGCTCTCATCATTCCAGATGTCAAGCCGGACACCGTGGTGCGGCTCAATACGGGCACGTACCAGATCGTGTCCAACTACGGCACGGCGAATGCCGTCATCCGCGCCGATATACGCGTCGAGGCCGGCAAGATCACCGAAGCCAATGTGGAGCACCGGGCGGCACAGCTGACCCTGAAACTGGTGCGAGAGGCCGGTGGTGAAGCCTTGGCCGACACGGCCTGGTCGGTGCTGACCACATCCGGCGATATCGTCCGCGAAAGCGTCGGCGCATTCGCATCGATTGTGCTGGCGGAGGGCGAATATATCATCATCGCCAAGAACAAGGACCGCATCTACCAACGTGATTTCAAGGTCGTCGCCGGCCACAATCAGGATGTCGAGGTTGTGGCGACAGAAGGCGCAAGCGCCGCAACGACGACCGACCAGCCTGCCGGCGGCGACGAACCGCTGGACTAACGGTGTTCAGCGCGTTGCTGGATCCAGCGAGAAGACCGCGTCGTAAAGATATTCGAGCAGACGCTTGCGGTCTTCGAACGGCTTCAGCTCTTCCCAACCCATTACCCGGCCGATCCGCACGTTGATTGCCTTGCCAGACAGACGGCGAAACTCGCGCATCAGCAGCGAAATGCGTAGCGTCATCGACACCTTGCTGGCCAGATGGAAGAAACGGCCGTTCTGGCCGCCGAAGTAGACGGGAATGACTGACGCCTTTGCCTGCTGTACCAGCTTTGCCGGGAATATCTTCCAGGGCAAGTCCTCGGCGCGGCCAAAACCCTTCGGCGCAGTGGCGACCCCGCCAGCCGGAAACACAACGATCGTCACGCCTTCCTTCAGCAGCCGCACGGCTTCATGGCGGGTCGCCATGTTCATCGCCATGGCTTCCTTCGTCTCATCGAAGCAGACAGGCAGCGCATAGGGACGGATTTCCGGCACCTTCAAAAGGTCGTTGTTGATGAGCACACGAAACGGCCGGCCAAGTTGCTCAGCCAATGCCAGCGCCGCAATACCGTCGCCGATGCCAAAAGGATGGTTGGCGATCAAGACCAAAGGCGTGTCGGGCAAATCCCGCGGCGGCCATTGATCCGCAATGTCGAGCCGGACATTGATCAGGTCCATCATGCGGCAGAATACATCGATGCCCGCAGGAACAATCTCGCTCCGCCACGTACTGTAGAGCCCGGCATAATAATTACGCCCGGACAGCCCCTCGATCGATCGGATGAGCCATTGGGTCAGACGCGTCTGCGTGTCGTTGGCATAGGAAAGCTCTGGAAACTGCACGTCAGGCCCCGGTTGATACTAAATCAGCTCAAATTTTGTTGCATTCACATGACAGCGTGATGACGACACCACGCTGTCATGTTCCGGGCTATTCCGCGGCCAGCCGCAGAAGATCCGGCGGCGTTGCTTCGTTGACCAAATGACTGATTGCATCATCGAGTGTAAGCGACGTCTGGTTCTGTGAACCGAGGCGGCGCATGTTGACCGTACGTTCCTCGGCCTCGCGCATGCCGCAAACGAGAATGACCGGAACCTTCTGCAGCGAATGCTCCCGCACCTTGTAGTTGATCTTCTCGTTGCGGAAGTCGGTGATGACCTGAAGGCCAGCAGCCTTCAGCTCCTTGGCGACCTGTTTGCCGTAATCATCCGCTTCCGAGGTGATCGTTGCGATGACAACTTGCACGGGCGCAAACCATAGCGGCATGTGTCCGGAATAATTTTCAATCAGGATGCCGAGGAAGCGCTCCATCGAACCGCAGATGGCGCGATGGATCATCACCGGCTGCTTCTTTTCCGACGTCGAGTCGATATAGAACGCACCAAAACGTTCCGGCAGGTTAAAATCGACCTGCGTCGTGCCGCACTGCCAGTCACGGCCAATCGCGTCGCGCAACACATATTCGAACTTTGGCCCATAGAAGGCGCCCTCGCCCGGATTGATTGCCGTCTTGATCTTGCCGCCCGACTGCGCCTCGATTGTCGTGAGCACCTTGCTCATGACTTCTTCAGCGCGATCCCACAGTTCATCGGAACCCACACGCTTGTCAGGACGTGTCGATAGCTTCACCGTAATGCCTTCAAAGCCGAAGTCAGCATAGGTCGTCAGGATCAGATCATTGATGCGCAGGCATTCCGCCTCCATCTGCTCGTCCGTGCAGAAAATGTGCGCGTCATCCTGCGTGAAACCGCGTACTCGCATCAGTCCGTGCAGGGCACCAGATGGCTCGTAGCGATGGACATTGCCGAATTCCGCAAGCTTTACCGGTAGATCACGGTATGACTTCAAACCATGCTTGAAGATTTGCACGTGACCAGGGCAATTCATCGGCTTCAGCGCGAAAACGCGCTCATCGTCTGTCTCATCACCGGCAACCGTCACCTTGAACATATTGTCCCGGTACCAACCCCAATGACCCGACGTCTCCCACAGCGACTTGTCGAGCACCTGTGGTGCATTGACTTCGCTATAGCCATGGCTATCCAGCCGGCGACGCATGTAGCTGACGAGGCTCTGGAACATCCGCCATCCCTTTGGATGCCAGAAGACAACGCCCGGCCCCTCCTCCTGGAAGTGAAACAGGTCCATCTCGCGCCCGAGGCGGCGATGATCGCGTTTTTCCGCTTCCTCAAGCATATGCAGGTAGGATTGGAGATCCGCATCATTGGTGAATGCCGTGCCGTATATGCGGCTCAGCATCGGGTTGTTGCTGTCACCCCGCCAATAGGCGCCGGCAACCTTCATCAACTTGAACGAATTGCCGATCTGGCCCGTCGAGGCCATATGCGGGCCGCGGCACAGATCATACCAGTCGCCCTGCCTGTAAATCTTCAGGTCCTGACCTTCGGCAATGGCGTCAACGAGTTCGACCTTGTAGGTCTCACCCTTCTCGGCAAAGATCTTGCGTGCCTTTTCGCGCGACCAGATTTCCTTGGTGAAGGACTTGTTGCGGGCAATGATCTCCCGCATTTTCTTCTCGATCACCGGCAGATCGTCGGGCGTGAACGGCTCGTTCTTGGCAAAATCGTAATAAAAACCGTTCTCGATCACAGGACCGATGGTGACCTGCGTTCCAGGAAATAATTCCTGCACCGCTTCAGCCAGGACGTGCGCGCAGTCGTGCCGAATCAATTCCAGCGCGCGCGGATCTTCGCGGGTCAGGATTTCAATCGCACCCGAATTTTGCAGCGGGTCGGACAAATCACGCACTATACCGTCGACCGCGTAGGCGACGGCCTTCTTGGCAAGTGATTTGGAAATGGATTCGGCAAGTTCCGCACCGGTCATGGCGGCGTCATATTCGCGCTTCGAGCCATCGGGAAATTGCATGGATACAGTCTTTGCAACTGTCTGTGACATCTATTTGCTCCTATCCAGTCCCGCCAACGATTGCGGGTGGTGTTCAAAATCCGGAAACCGCTCCGGCGGACGACCTTCTAGAGGCTGTTTTGGCTGGCGTAAAGTACCTGAACCCAAAAGCTGTTTTGTCCTGGCCGTCCATATGCTCTCCTTCGCCACGCCCGCTTTCGCGTCTGGCCATTGAATGATGGTGGGAAGACGGGCGATCGTCGAAGCGCCTCTTGTAGTTAAGTAATGCGATCCGAAGACCGCCCGTCCGGCGACTTTTTATCCCGTCCGTTCCGCTTGGGAGGCCTCGGCACGCATGGAGTGCCATTTGCCGCATTCTATGCGTCTCCCACTCGCCCCTTAAAGTGCTCGTCCAGCACGCGCCGGTCCTAGTACCGGCAGGGGGAACCCTTGGACGGAACTTCCCCGGACAGCGGGTCCGTTACCCGCCATCGGAGGCGCCGATTTCGAATGGCTCCG
>NZ_JBBNAN010000497.1:0-1911 GCF_037994405.1 Phyllobacterium sp. | reverse complement strand
TTTTCAACATGGGGTAATGTGCGGGCAGCTCTTCTCGGAGACCGCTAAGATCGGCTCCGTCATTGAAAGAGGAGACTGACCATGGAATATTTTGCCGGTTTGGACATCTCGATGGAAGAGACGCACGTCTGTGTTGTCGACCGCGAGGGAACAGTCGTTCACGAGGAGAAAACGGCGTCGACGCCTGAGGCGATCGCAGCCTTGCTGGCAAAGGCGCCCGCTTGCCGGCGCATCGTGTTCGAGACCGGTCGGATGGCGCCGATGCTCTACCATGGGCTGGCAGCCTTCGGCCTGCCCGTCGTCTGCATCGAAAGCCGGCAGGCGTACCAGGCGCTGAAGTCGCTTGCGACCCACAAGACCGATCGCAACGATGCCCGTGGTTTGGCGCACCTTGCCCGCACCGGATTCTTCAAGCCCGTGCACGTGAAGTCGCTCCCGGCGCATGCCGTTCGCGCGCTGATCATCGCCCGCAAGAAGCTGGTCGGTCAGCGGGTCATGCTGGAGAACCAGATCCGTGGTCTCGCCGTGGTGTTCGGTGTCCGCCTGCCGCGCGCGCTCAGCCCGGCCTTCATCGATCAGGCGCTGCGGGCCAGCGAGGGGATCAATGGCCTGTCTGCAGCGATGGAAGGCCTCATCACAGCCCGAACCGCCGTGCTGTCGGCTGTCGCGGCGATCGACGCCGACATGAAAAGGATGGCCAGGGCCTCCGGCGCATGCCGCCGACTGATGACTATTCCCGGCGTTGGCCAGCTCACTGCACTCGCCTTCACGGCCACCGTCGATGATCCCGGACGCATCCGCCGGTCTCGCGACATCGGCGCCTATCTCGGCCTTGTGCCGCGTCGCTATCAATCGGGCGAGGTCGATTATACTGGCAGCATCTCAAAATGCGGCGACCGGCGGATGCGAACCCTGCTCTACGAGGCCGCAAACGTCATGCTGACGCGCTACAAGGGCCCGCTGAAGCTGAAGGACTGGGCGCTGGCGCTCGCAAGGCGGTCGACGATGCGAAAGGCACGGATTGCTCTCGCACGGCGGCTGGCCATCATCATGCACGCGATGCTGCGGCACGGCACCGAATTCAAAGCCGCATAGCCAACGATCGCCCAGATAGGAGACCGAAACGAGCTCCCGAGCGGAGCGACGCCCCAGGGAGGGAATGGATGACGGCGCCGATACTGTAGCATGCGGCCAACTAGATCGGCCGACTGCGCTTTCAACCAAGCCGCTCCATACCCAGCTTACCCCATCAAGTGCCACCTGAGCACGTAGAGAACGCAGGCACCCGAAAGCGTCGACAACGCTCATAACCGAGCCGCCGCCCTTGACCCATTAGAGAACAATATCGGCGCAAAGCGGACGCCCCCTACTTACGATTATGGACGGCATTGTGGATCGCCGGGCGCCAATCTTACTCAGCTGATATCGGCCTTGTCTCGAAAGCGCCAGAGCGGAATTCGCATTCAATCGATGCTGGCAAGGAGGGCACTGATAGTTGAGTCCTCGCCGCATCACTGGGGGGTTATAACAAGCTGAATATCTTTGAAATGCGTAACATGTACGGACGATGCATCTGCTATCCAGCGATTCGTGCGAAAGCTGAATCGGGATTCGATGCCGCCCGGAATGCCGTTGAGTAGCCCTGTAGCAACGGCTAGACCGAACGGCAGGTCAATAGGTTGACGACCTCAAACATGCAATGCACGGTCGCGCACGGCCGCCGCTCCACGCGCGCAACCACCAGTTTGAGGAAGGCCCCAAGATCGGACCACCTTACTTAGGCTTCCAGATAACAGAAACGCTCCTCGATGATCTTTCCGTTCTTGACTGTATAGATTCCAACTTCGTCCATGCTCATACGTTGACCAGTGGCCTTTGGTGTTACGTCCATCGTGAAGCGCACCACGAACT
>NZ_JBBNAN010000496.1:0-3563 GCF_037994405.1 Phyllobacterium sp. | reverse complement strand
AACTCGTCGCGCTGACGGACAAGGGAAAACAGGCTTTCGACACCGCCATGCGCCTGCAGGCCCCATGGGTCAACGGGCTATCGGAAGGGCTTCTGGTCGAGGACATCAAAACGACGCACACCGTCATGAAGGCGCTGCGCAGCAAACTGGAAGGTGACGATGAAGCTTAAGAGCAATCCTGAACGCTACGGTACGGTTGCGGTCTCCATTCACTGGCTGAGCGCCATTCTGATCCTGGCGCTCCTCGGCTCCGGCTTCCGGGCCGTCAATTCCATGGATGCGGCCGCCAAGGCGGGGTTCCTGCGCTTTCACATTCCGGTTGCGATCATCGTCTTGATTCTGACGGCTTTTCGCATTGTCTGGTGGTGGCGCTTCGATCAGAAGCCGCTGCCGGTGGAGGGGGCACCTCGCTGGCAGGAGCGCATCGCGCGCTGGGTTCACGTAGCCTTCTACGTCGCTATTCTCGCCATGGTCGCCAGCGGCATCGGGATGATTTTCCTAAGCGGTGCTGCTCCTGCGGTCTTCGGTGCGCCGGGCGCGGTGCTGCCCAATTTCACCGACTACCCGCCCCGCGCGCCACATGGCCTCGGCGCATTCCTGCTCGTCGGGCTACTGGTAGTCCACGCCGGCGCGGCCCTCTACCACCAGTTCATTCGCCGCGATGGGCTGCTTCGGCGGATGTGGTATGGCGGCCGACTAGATCGGTTGGAAACGTCCTGAAACCACCTTTTACTTTGGGTCGCGACGCGACCTTCTGGCGCATCGATGTTGGCGATCCTTATTTTCTCGCTGTTGCAATGGATTGTGTCACCATCGGAGGCTTTAAGCGCCAAATCATCTGGCCGACAAATGCAACTGTCTTTGCCGAAATATTGTTTGAAATCAGAGCGGGGCATAGAGCGGAAGCATGACAATCGCCGCAAGAACGGCTATCGATACGAAGAACATTAGTTTCCGCGGCTTGTGTTTCTCGTGCAGCTTGTGAAGCCAATGCGAGTGGGAAGAGATACGCTTCTCCGGTTTCGTGGCTTTGTTCACGATCAGTCGTGGTCTCTTGCCCATATCGCCCCCTGCCGGGTTGTGCAATGTTGGGGGGTGATGGCGAATGCACAGTGCTGCTAGAGCGTCATTGCACAATTGGGACCTTTGAGGCGGAAGGACGATACATTCAGCGAGTTTCGATGAGAACGGGAGGGGACTCCGATGCTCCGGCGCAAGAAGATCCGCATGGCAGTGAGTGGGCTGATTGCCCTGCTGATGACGTATTTGCTTATTGCCTATTTAGTCGTTCCCGAGATTTGGATCTTTCGCGATGCCGGCCGAGTTGCTGATTTCAGCAAGATGGTCACGACCACCGAGCAGGATATTCCCGGCGATCCCATCAATGTCGGTCTCGTCGGCTCAAAGGAACAGGTGATCCGAGCATTCGCCGCTGCGGGATGGGTTGCTGCCGACAAAATTACATTGAGAACGTCAATCGACATCGGCTTAAGCGTCGCGCTTGATCGGCCCGATCTCGATGCGCCGGTTAGCCCGCTGTTATTCGAGGGCAGAAAACAGGACCTCGCCTTCGAAAAGCCCGTTGGTAAGAGCGCCGACCAGCGCAACCACGTCCGTTTCTGGCTCACCAAAAAGACCGGCACTGATGGCCACCCGCTTTGGCTCGGCTCCGCCAGTTTCGATCGTGGCGTAGGCCTCAGCCACGACACTGGCGAAATCACGCATCACATCGGGCCGGACATCGACGCCGAGCGAGATCTTGTGATCAGCGATCTTATGAAAGCCGGGCAACTTTCGTCGAGTTATGAGATTAAGGGAATCGGAGCCACCAAGAACGGCCGCAATGGCGGTGGCGATCCCTATTTCACCGACGGTGAGGCGCTCGTTGGCGTGCTTCGTCAAGCTGCCGTCCCGTAGCAACCGCCTTTCTTTTTATGAAGGAATGGATAACACCATGGACGAACTTTCAGCCCCCGAGCCCGTTTTGGAAATTGCTGTGGGCACCTTGATATTGATTGTTGTAATTTTCGTACACGGCGCAGGTATCCGGGCAATCAATCAGCGCTTCAGCAAATCCTGGATCCATGTGAGCAGCATCACGTCACACTGGCGACTCAACCTGTTGCTCGCCGCGACAATCGCTTCTCTGACAGCGCTGCATTTCGCCGAAACCCTCATTTGGGCCATGCCCATATATGTGAGGGGGTTCATCCCCTCAATGCGTGACAGCTACTACTATGTCCTGGAGAGCTACACGACGCTCGGCCAGGGCAACATCAGCCTGCCTGATCGATGGCGACTCATCGGACCAATCATAGCAATATCGGGCTTGTTCACATTCGGTTGGACGGGGAGCGTTCTAGTGAGCATCATGACTGAATTCGGCAAGCTCGACCGGGCGCGGGCCAAGGGACCTAAGGACCGCGCTCTTTCTGAAGAGACCAACTCCGAACCATGACCGTTGTATGGGCATCGAACGAGCGAAGCACCCTGTCGGCCCTTAAGAAGCACCGACATGAACTCTTGGCTAATCAAATTGAAGGTCAGCAAAAATGCTCCAACGAGAGTGCGCGTTCCACGAAATAGCGCCGTAGTGCCGCCGGATCCTGCCGTTCGCTGGCGAGCGCAACATAGGTATCGGGTCGAAGCAGATACATCGCATCCTGTGCCAATCCGGTTTTTGCGTAATCTTCATGCCAAGGGAAGGTATTCAAGCGAAGATTATGATGCTTGCACCAGTCGCGGAGTTCGGCGCTGGTCGCACCGTACACATGGATTTGCCAGGCGATTGTTTGAAGTGCTGCGAAGTTATCGGAGTTCGGCGTCCTCGCCCATGGAAGGCGATCGCCGCCGCTGACACCGCCGGCCTTGCCCTCGCTGATGGCGCTGTTTCGGTAGGCGATAACGATCTGGGACACCGCACCGAACATGTAGTCGCGTGCGGCGTCGAATTTGAAGAGCGTAGGTACAACGAGGGGGACAATGCGGGTGCGGATGAAGTCTGCCATCCGTCCTTCAGCGGTCGCGAGCGTGAACCCTCTGTCGGTCGTGGCGACGAGCTTTTGTGCAAAGGCCCGACGCTCCGCCTCATAAGTGTCGAGCAGGGTGTCCGGCGCTTGGCCGGTCAGAACGGCCCTCAACTTCCACGCCAGATTGATGGCGTCGCCGATGCCAGTGTTCATGCCCTGGCCGCCGGCTGGGCTGTGAATGTGGGCGGCGTCGCCCAAGAGGAAGATGCGGCCTTTGCGGAAGTGCTCCGTAACACGGTGATGGACGTGATAGCTTGAGAACCAGTTGACGGTTCGAATCTGCACCTTCATATGCCTGATGGCACGATCGCTCACGTCTTCGAACTTCAGGCTTTCGGAGTAGGCCGCCCGTTCGCCGCGGACGGTTCCGATCAGCCGCGCACGGCCTTTACCTTTCAACGGGAAGACCGCGAGAAAATCTGCCTCGTCGAGGTCGACGTGCAGTTCCCCGTCCAAGGCGGGACCCACGGCATCTACGTCGGCAACGTAAAACACTTGCTGGTAAGTGCCGCCAGGAAAGCCAGTGCCCAGCGT
>NZ_JBBNAN010000495.1:0-6886 GCF_037994405.1 Phyllobacterium sp. | reverse complement strand
CAATTACATGGGGGTTGTCACGTTGTTTGAAGCACGCGGCAACGATGTCCGTCAGAGTATTTCAGACAAGCGTGAGAGTGACGGCTTTCCACTCTGCCATTGCGTTAAGGCGATGCAGGTGAATTTGGAGTGCAGAGCGGCTTATGCGAGGTGAGACGAAGAGATTGCGGATTGCAGAGAAGATCGAGACGATGCGCTGTAGCCCTCCCGGAGATCGGAAGCCTTGCATCATTCGCTCTCTTTTCCGCAGCGGCATATGTGAATTCTCCGCCCGGTTGTTGAGACCCTTGTGGGAGCGATGCTCGACTTCTGGCATGACTTGACGCTTTGCTGCTCCGTATGTGCGAAGCTTGTCGGTGATTATGCGCTTTGGCGCCAGCCCCTGTTTCTTCAGCAGGCGGACGAGTAACCGCTTGGCTGCCTTGGTGTTGCGGCGGGTCTGGACAATCTAGTCGAGCACAAACAGTGCGCCGGTGGTGATGCCAGAGATTGCCGTACCCGGCGTGAAGCCGATCGTATAGAGAACGCCTTGCCAGAACAAATCCTTGTGTTGAAGGATGGCGCTAAAGTCCCATTCGTATTGCATTGTCTTTCAGACCTTTATTCGTTGGCGGCAATGCGCGTGGGGAGGGCTGAGCGCATCAGCCAATTCCCGAGCGACAGCGCGTCGTAGACAGGTAGACCAAAGCGGCGAGAAATATCCCGGCTGAAGGGGGGCATGTTGGTGCATTCAAAAACCAGAGTCCCGATTTTCGGATGCCGTGTCAGGAGCGTTTCAACAGCGCCCTCCAGTTCCGTCCGCAAGGCTACTGCGTCATAAGCGGCTCCTCCTTCGATCATGGCATGAAACGCACCATGTTTTCGGGTCACCGCCGGTCTGCAGGAAATGATCCTGCCCAAGGCTGTCCGTATCATAGGTAACGACCCCGATTTGACGGTGCCGTTCGAGGCAATGGCGCAACAGCGAGAGCCAAAGCGGTCTCATAGCTTAGGCTGCCAGTGCCGGTGACGATCGCCGATCTGCCGCGTTGCGAAGGAATGTCGGAGACCGTCCAGCGTGCCATTGCCCCGTCCTCTGCACTACGCCGGTTGTCTAGGAATGCAACGGTCGTGTGCCTGATCTGCCGCTGGAAGATGCTTGCATACTGGAAGACGCTTGCATAAATGTGAACATCATGTATACATGATGTTCATGACTAGATTACAAGAACATCGAACCTTCTCTATGATTGAGCCGCCAGCTGAGGCAGCTCAAGATGCCGTTTACCGATGGTTGAAGCAGCATGTCCTGACGCTACCGCGTCATGAAGCAACTTTCGTCACCGAGGCTGAGGTTTGCCGCGCGACCGGATCGTCACGGACGCCTGTGCGGGAAGCGTTGTTAAGGCTGGAATCGGACGGGTTGTTGCGGATTGTGCCCAAGAAGGGCGCATACGTAGCAGCGATCACCGAAGCCGATGTCGAGTCCGTCATGCAGGCCAGAGGGTTGGTCGAGGATTGGTGCGTGCGACGTGCGGCCCTGTTAGGCGAGCCGCTGGCGGCGGAGTTGGACCGGCTTCTGAGCCGGCAAGCGGAGTTGCAACAAAGCCCGGTGACGTTCATTGAGTGCGACCGCGAGTTTCACCGGACGATCGTGCGCTCTGCCGGGAATCCAATACTGGCAGATTTTTATGAAAGTCTGCGGGATCGACAGTTGCGAATGGGATTGTATGCAATCGCTGCGTCTGAGGAGCGCACCAGTATTGTGTTGGCCGAGCATGCTGCCATCGTCGAAGCGATACACTCCGGCGATCCTGAACGCGCTGCTGGCTCAATAGCCGTGCACTTGACCAACACCTTGCTCGCGATGCGATTGCCGATAGCTGCGGGCTGGGTCCGCAGTGCAGCAGACACGCATGGATGTCGGTTTTGATGAAGGTGAAGATGCGAATGTTTGAGTGGTGGCCTGAGGTCTGGAAGTAGGCGCAGTCAAAGCGGTTCTCTTCCCGGACCATTCGAATGGAAAGGAGGGGGAAATGGGTGTCGAGTTGAAAAATGCTTTCGATCGACAGGCGTTCCGGCAAGCGTTGGGCCAGTTTCCCACCGGCGTCTGCGTCGTGACCTGCACACCGGAGTTTGAACGGCTTGGCATGACCATCAGTTCATTCAACTGTTTGTCTCTCGATCCGCCCCTCGTCCTTTTCAGCATTGATCGAAGGGCTACGAGCCTGCCGTTATGGGAGAAAGCCGAGGGATATGCGGTCAATGTATTGGCCGAAAACCAAAAGGATATTTCCAATCGGTTCGCGAAGCCCCTTTCCAACAAATGGGAAGGGGCGAGATTCGTGCATGGACAGTTCGGTGCACCCCTGCTGCTTGGCGTCGCCGCGGTTTTCGAGTGCATTCCTTGGGCCAAGTATGACGGCGGCGACCACACGCTTTTTATAGCGGAGGTGAAGAGCTTCTCGTCGTCAATCGACCGGATGCCGCTTGTGTTCAGCAAGGGGCGCTATGCGGCGCTGCAGTCAACCGAATTCGTTGCGCCACTTTGGCCGCTCGACATTCATTACTGATGAGGGAGGAGGAGATGATCAAGACCGGGGCAACACACATTGAGAAGCTGAAGGACGGCAGACAGGTCTACATCAACGGTCAACTGGCCGGAGATATCACAGTCCATACCGCTTTTCGGCAGACTGTTCGATCGATCGGATTGCTTTACGATTTTCAGTCCATTGTCGATAATCTGGAACTGATGACGTTCGAGGTGCCAGGGGCGGGCGGAGAACGGGCCAACCGGATTTGGCAACTGCCGCATAACTATCCGGAGCTTGTTCAGCGCCGCAAGGCACTCGAGGCTTGGACCGAACTCCATGGCGGCTTTCTGGGCCGTGCGCCCGATCACGTCGCCTCATGCATCTCCGGCATGTACATGGGGATCGAGGCATTCAGGGCTTATGATGCCGTTCGCGCTGATGCCCTTGCCGACTACTATCGATATGCGCGCGATAATGAGCTCTATCTCACCTATGTCATCATCAACCCTCAAGCCGATCGGTCAAAAGCCGCGAACGAACAGCAGGATCCGTTCCTTACCGCAGGCGTAGTCGACCAGGACAGCGAAGGCTTGACCGTCCGCGGTGCCAAGATGCTGGCAACTGGCGGGGTGATGGCAAATGAAGTGCTTGTGACCTGTATCCAGCCCCTTCGTGAGGGAGATGAGCGCTATGCGGTTTCGTTCGCGGTGCCCATGAATATTAGGGGGCTGAAGATCCTTTCCCGAAAGTCATACGAGGAAAGCGCGACGAGTGTTTTCGACAATCCACTCGCCAGCCGCTTCGATGAAAACGATGCGGTCCTTTACTTCGACGATGTGAAAGTGCCGTGGGACCGTGTGTTCGTCAATCAGGATATCTCCATGATCCAGAAACAGTTTCACGCCACGCCCGCCCACGTCTATCAGAACTATCAGGCCCAGATACGCCTGATGGTGAAGATGCGATTCCTTGTTGGCATCGCCAAGCGTATCGCGGAAACAAACGGCGTTATCAACTTCCCTCAAGTGAAGGAAACACTGGGTACCCTGGCTGCGCATAACACCATGGTGGACGCGCTCGTTCATTCGATGGAAGTGAAGGGCCGAATGCACGGCGCATACTTCATTCCCGACGCACACACTTTGTACTCCGCCCAGGTCTTGACCCAGCAACTTTATGCGCAAGTCATGGTGACCCTGCGCGAGCTGGCGGGGGGCGGATTGATCATGCTGCCATCTTCGGTTTCGGACTTCGCGAACAGTGAATTGCGTGATCTGATCGGGAAAACGCAGCAATCCCCCGTGGCCTCGTCGGAGGGCCGCGTGAAATTTTTCAAGCTCGCCTGGGATGCAGTCGGATCGGAATTTGCATCGCGCCATACGCAATATGAAATGTTTTATGCGGGCGCGGCTTTTGTGACCAAGGGCCATAGCTTCCGGACGTTCGATTGGGATCGCTGCACGCAGCTTGTCGATCAAATGCTCGACAGTTATGCGCTCGAGGACGAAATCTTCAAGGAAAACCCTGTAGCCGCCTGAGGTGTTCCGTGCCGGTCCAGAAAGAGCATAAGGAATTCCATTCCGTGGATATGGATGGCGAAGGCTGGCATTCGCCTCCCGGATATCCCCTTGAGATCGAACAAAAGATACTTGCGGGCAGTCTCGACGAAAACCACATGACAGGAAGTCGAACGCGACTGCTTCGATTCAAACCCGGCGCGTATACAACAGTGCCGTTTGTGCATGACTACTGGGAGGAGGTATACCTGATCTCGGGGGATCTCGTCGTCGGCGGGGCAGATGATACCCGGCATGCGTCGAGCTTCTCGTCCAACACCTATGCCTGCCGGCCACCCGGCGTCTATCACGGTCCTTTCAGGTCGGAGACAGGATGCTTGTTGCTTGAGTTTCACTACTATCCCAACCCATCCGCGCTGTGATGAACTTATCAATATCGTGGATTCCTGCAGTGCGTCGTCGGCCGTTGGCCGTCCTATAGGTTCTGATGGTAGCGGCGCGTCGTCAGGCCTATCCAGGCGGCGACAGATCGGGACTTCTTGAAGTTGCCCGGATCTTCAATGGCAGTGGCGAAAGAGGTTGCGGTGATGGCGCCGATCCCGGGGATCGACATGAGTATGCGGCATGCCTGGCTCTGACGTGCGTCTGCGACGAGCTGGCGCCCAAGCTCGGCGGCACGAATGCGAATGCCGCGCCAGGCTTCCAATATCGGCAGCACGATAAGAGCAAGCTCCTTGTGATCGATAAGAAGGCGCCGAACATTCTTTTCGAACGTAGTTCCCTTACCTGCAGGAACGACCAGTCCGAACGTTTTCATGATTCCACGAATCTGATTGGAAAGTTCGGTGGTTATCCGGACCAACCGGGTGCGTGCCGCTACGAGCGTCCGGGTCAACATGCTGTCGTACCCTTTAACCCGAACCTCACGGTAGAAACCGACCTCTGCAAGACGCGCGAGGCCATCAGCGTCATTGGCATCCGTCTTATTCGCCGCCATATCGAGCGCAGCTTTGGCATGGCGGGCATCGATACAAATAACCGGCAATCCCTTGGCGCGTAACGCATGATAGAACCACACGGAGAGAGGCCCCGTTTCGAACACCACGCGTTTGACAGTTGGCGCCCGCTTGCGGACAAGCTCGGCAATGATGTTGGGATCAGATGCGCACTTTCCGCGCCAGATTCTTTCGCCCCCACGGCGTATCGAAACTGCCGTCTCTTTCATCGACACGTCGAGACCGATATACTCTGTCATGGCTGTTCTCCCTTAGATGCCTGGGCCCGGCGTCCAGTCGTGAGCCCGCACTTCCATCTTATCGGGGAACAGCCACCCTCCAAGCCAATGATTGATTTCAGGGCGACTCGCTCCCGCGATTACCCCATGTGGACGCTCCAGTGGACGCCCCCCGACGGCATCGATGTGCCAGAATGGAGACGTTGATCACCATTTAAAGGAGGCGTCCGTGAAAGAGGTTAGCATTATTGGCCTAGATTTGGCGAAAAACGTGTTTCAGGCCCATGGGGCTGATGAAGCTGGCGCGGTGCTTTTGCGCAAGAAATTGCGTCGCGATCAGGTGCTCACGTTCTTTGCTGTGCAACCGAGCTGCACCGTTGCGATGGAGGCGTGCTCCAGCAGCCACCATTGGGGGCGGGAGATTGGTAATCTCGGCCATACGGTTCGACTGATCCCCCCTGCCTACGTGAAGCCGTTCGTGAAGCGGCATAAGAACGATGCTGCCGACGCTGAAGCGATCTGTGAGGCGGCGTTGCGTCCGACCATGCGTTTTGTCGCCGTAAAAAGCGAGGTGAGCCAAGCAGCGGCCATTGTGTTCCGGACACGCGATCTCCTCGTGCGGCAGCGGACGCAAATTATCAACGCGCTGCGGGGCCATCTTGCTGAATTTGGAATTGTCGTTGCCCAAGGTCCGGCACATATTACCAAGCTGATCCTGGCTGTGGAGGACCCGGAGCAGCTTTTGCCGGACATGGCGCGTCCAATCCTTGGAGTATTGGTCGAGACGCTGCATACATTGGAGGAGCGTATCAGGCTCCTGGATAATCAGATCGCCCGCCGTGCCAAAGAGGATGAGGTGGCGCGTCGTTTGATGACTGTTCCTGGAATTGGTCCAATCATCGCAACGGCGCTGACGGCACTGGCACCGGCGGCCGAGACGTTCAAACGCGGGCGTGATTTTGCCGCGTGGTTAGGGCTAACACCGCTGCAACGATCCACCGGCGGCAAACAGCGGCTTGGCAAGACCTCGAAGATGGGGGAACGGACGTTGCGGCGTCTGCTCATCATCGGGGCGAGCGCGGTTGTGCGGTGGGCGGCACGGAAGGGAGCCGTGGCGGGATCGTGGCTGGCGCGCATGCTCAGCCGCAAGCCACCGATGCTGGTGACAGTTGCCCTTGCCAACAAGATGGCTCGCATCGTCTGGGCATTGATGGCCAAGGGTGGAATCTATCGAGCTCAAATCGCGGCAGAATAAACGCTGCAGCGATCAGGGGGCTGTCGGAGGTGTAGGAGGTCAAATGGAAGGTATGGCGTAACAGTCGACGAGACGGGATCGGGAAAACCAGATTGCAACAATGTGCCTCGAGCACGCGGTTCTGAATTGGATCCGGTCCGCGAACTCCCATACAGGCCCGCGGCATGTCGAACGCTGCATCAGAGGCCGGATACATGTCAGCACCCGACTACACGCAATATCTGTTCCAAAAGATTCTTCTTGCACCCATCGGGGCGTCCATACATGTTGCAACGGCTGAGTTGGGCTAACTCAAGCTGATACGACAACAGCTATGCAGTGAGAATCGCGAACTGCTCAGCCAGGGATGGATTCGGGTTGAAGG
>NZ_JBBNAN010000494.1:0-2439 GCF_037994405.1 Phyllobacterium sp. | reverse complement strand
GTTCCATTCTCTTCTCCCGTCCCTCCAGACATGTGTTCAGCCAACAACAAATAATAGTCCCGCGAGATAACCAATGCGAGCCCGGTCCGGGTCAATCGCGGCCGACCCATATGAGACCGGAGCCGGTCGAGGTCCGCTAAGCCGCTGTGGGTTTTGACTGTATTGAATCGGCGGGCTTCCTGCATTTTATTTGTTCTTGTGGCTTTGTTGTCTAGCTTTTGAATGCTGTTCGGAAGTACCGCCGCGAGTTGAACCCGATCCTTGTTGTGATCCCTTGGACCCTGCTTCTTGCTTTTGCTGGCCCGAACCGCTTCTCATTCCCTGTTGTCCAGACTTCGAATGTTCGTCTGAACCGCCACGCTTTGTATCTTTGTTTGGCATTTGATCTCTCCCAGTTGAATTATCCTCTCCGCGGGTTCAACCACCACGGGGGCCGATTGTTCCGTGAGGCCGAATGATACTGAGCAAGAAGCAGGATCGATGCGCTCACAGGGCTGGCCGTGCCCCGATTATCCTCCGGTATCGTCGTGGCTGGCGCTCAACGGCTTTGATTCAGGCGACCCTTTGTACCGCAGGAAGATTGACAAGAAGACCAGCATTGCCGTGGAGAAGAATTCGGACTGCCAGTTTTGAAAGGACTCAAACCAGAACCGCGCGCCGCCAACATAGGCAAGCAGAGACTGCGTGCTATTGCCATGGATAGCGGCTTCGGCATTCGATGATAAATGGCTGGCAAGTATATGCCCGAGGAAGGAAAGGATGAAAAAGAGCAATAAGACGAGACCAAGTGAGTATCGGTAAAGCCAACGTAACAGGGGAGAATGATTCAACCTAGCCGGGTAGGTTGGCTTGTCCTTCTCGTGCCTTTCTTCGGAGGGTCCCTCTGGGTCCCGGGATTCGGCCGATCCCTTCTGGAAGAGATATGCGGTGAGAACGACATAAGTCGCCAATTGTAACCACTCGCTCTCCCAATTTTCAAACAACGCCGACAGGAAATTTTCGTTAGTCAAGTATTGAGCGATTGATATCGCAGGCAGGCCATGTTGCTCCAGCTGTTCGTTTTCACGGTAAAGGCCGGCGACAGTCATGCCGATCATGCTTATGAGGAACGCGGTAAAAAGGGCAATGGTCAGGCCGTTGTTGCGTAGCATACGCATATCGGTTCTCCGGGGGGTAATCGATCAATTTCAGGAAAGACGCATCAACGCCTCTTCATACTTGGCCAGCTTCTCCCGCGCTGTGGGATCCTCCAAGTGCAACTTAACCTTCTCGATATTGTCTTTCAGGTCAGCGATTTTAACGCGTCGTCCAAGGCCGTTTTCTCGCGTGCGCCGGACAAAGTCGAAATACTCTTCGCCTTGGCGACGGCTGACTGAATCGATTGCTTCCAGGATGTGGCCGGGAAGTCCTTCCGAACGTAGGTTATCGAGCGACCACGCAGTTTTCTCGACGACATCATGCAGAACACCGACGATCCTTTCATCCTGCGTATCCAAGGCGAGCATCACCCGCAAAGGGTGGAAGATATACGGTTCTTTATCGTCGGCGAGGTGACCAGCATGGGCGCTGGCGGCAATTGAGATAGCGTGCTCCAAAGAGGTCATGTGGGGTCTCTCCCAGCGCTTGGTGATGACTCTCTCTAACCCTCCGGAGAACAAGGCGTTCCATCTAACATCGGTTTTCTTTCGCTGGCGCACCTATGCACAGACAGGCGCGCAGTTTGGCTATGCCACAACCTGGACAATGCCGTATTGCTATCCGCTAATGGCTGCAGTCCAGATCATTAGCGCTCGTCTTGGCCGGACAACCGGACGCGGCATTGCCGGCAACATCCGCAGCTACTATCCGGCCTCTATTGTTTACTCCTGTGTCTCGAAAGGCTTCCGGAGTCGGCCGTCCTGAAGGTAGTGGTTGAGACCGTCGAACTCGTAAACGAGCACTGGTGGCATCTGCCTGAGCGCGACGTTGTTCGGGCGAAAGTGCTCGATCGGATCGATGAGCATGTGAAAGCGATGACGCCCATACTGAACTCCTGCGCCGAAAAGTGAGCCAAACCCCGTGGCTTGGTGAGAGGGGCAATGACCACTGGCAGGCCCGGCTCGGTGGCCGGAGATTCGCGAGTAGAGCGTCAGGTCCGGGACGATCTTCTTCAGCCGCGCGTTCTCTTCCTCCAGCTGCTTCAGCCGTTTCATCTCCGGCGGCAGCATGCCGGCATATTTCTTGCGCCAGTTGAAGTAGGTCGCCTGGCTGATCCCCGCCTTGCGGCAGATCTCCGCACCGGGACGCCCTCATCACCCTGTTTGAGCACGAACGCCTTCTGTGCGTCCGAAAATTTGCGAGGCCTTCATCCTTTTCCGTTCCTTTCCCAGCCAGGAAAATCGCACGGAAAAACTCTAGCTCAAAACGGTCCAGTTTTAAGGGGTCAGATCAGTTAAGGCT
>NZ_JBBNAN010000493.1:0-1665 GCF_037994405.1 Phyllobacterium sp. | reverse complement strand
CGAACTGCTGTTATCTTGAGGGGAGTTTTCTGCTTATCCATGACATCCCTCGGCACCTAAAGCATTAAGTTTTGAACCTTCATCTGGCGATGAAGAGCGACACGCGAACGAAAAGACCTACAGCCTCTCAGGCTCGATATGGACCGCCAACTGGCAGCCATCCCTCGAGGGTCAGCCGAAAATAACGCGGCGAAAGCGGTGCAAGGCAAAACCAAAGTAGACACTGCCGATGACGGCCGTCGCCAGAATCTCCGGCCAGACAATCGAAAAATCCGCGCCGCGATAAAGCACGTCCTGAGCGAAAATTACGAAATGCGGCGTCGGGCTAATAAACTTCATGAGATACTGCAAAAACTCCGGCATGCTTTCCATCGGCGTCATTGCCCCGGAAAGCAGCATCAACACCAGTATCACCGGGACTGCCAGCAGACCGAACTGGCCCATCGTGGCAGCAATGGTACCGAGAAGAATGCCAAGCGCTGCGACCGTGAACACATAAAAGCACGACCCACTCAGAAACAGCAGGATCGATCCAGCAATAGGCACCTGCAGCCACCATTGCACCACAAGCACCAGCGATAGGCCCGTTGCAATCACAATGACAATGCCATTGGCCAGGATCTTTGAAAGCATGATCTCGGGGGGAACCACCGGCATCACAAGGAGATGCTCGACCGTCCCCTGTTCGCGCTCGCGGATTAGCGCCGCGCCAGTTAGGATCACGGCCAACATTGTGATATTGTTAATAATCTGCATCACTGAGGTGAACCAAGCGGACTTCAAATTCGGATTGAACTTTACGCGCGTAACCATTTTGACCGGTTCACCGCTCCATCCTTCGCGTTTCGATATGAATTGTGTCACATAGTCAATGATAACGTTCTGGATGTAAGTCATGCCGTTGAAGGCCTGGGCAATCGCGGTGGCATCGATATTGATTTGAACGGAAGGCTGCCGCCCGACGAGAACATCTTCCTGAAACTTTGGGGGAATTTCGACAACGAAAAGGAAGCGTTGCGAATTCATCGCTGCGTCGATTTCCGTTGCTGCGATCTCCACGGCCGGCTGGAACGTGGGCGGTGTGAGGCCGTCCGCAATACGCCGTGACAGGTCCGAACGGTCTTCGTCGACGATGCCAACTGACAGGTTGGTCGCTTCGGTCGAGGCGCCAGTGGCAGCGTCGACCGCAACGGTGAAGGAAAAGGCGACAAGCGCCAGGACGACCGCGTCAGCGCGTATGCTGCGCATCTCCTTGATCGTCAGCCGGTATATGTTGGCTAGGTGCAACCACAGCTTGGCGAACCGCTGGCTCCTGGGCTGCTCCGCCTTCGGCACTGCAGGCGGTGCCGCCTGTTCTCGTGAATCTCCCGTCTGGTCCGCACGCGACATCTCAGCTCTCCTGCTTCCGCAGCAATATATGAGCGGCAACGAGGTAGCTAACCGCAAAGACCGTAAGCATGAGCGCATTGAACCAGAGATCAGAGAAACTTAGTCCTTTGGTGAAGGTGCCGACGCTGATCGGCTGATACCAAGCCGCGGGAAACATGAGGCCAATGACCCTTCCCGCGCCCGTAAGGGACGACACGGGCGTGAGCAGACCTGAAAAGTTCACCGTGGGAATGATGGCGAGAACCGTGGTCGCAAAGACCGCCGCTACCTGGGTCT
>NZ_JBBNAN010000492.1:0-5256 GCF_037994405.1 Phyllobacterium sp. | reverse complement strand
TGCGGCTACAATCTCTTTCTTCTCGCTCCTTCCATCTATCTCCTGCAGATCTATGATCGGGTCTTATCGAGCCGCAGTATCGACACGCTGTTGATGCTGACCATCATTATCGCAGTCGCAGTGGTGGTCGGATCCATGCTCGATATCGTGCGCCGCGCCGCTCTTTCGCGCATTGGCAGCTGGCTCGATCATCGGTTGCGACCAGTCGTTCTGACAGCCTCATTCGAATATGCGGCTCGCGCCGATACGGGTGTCGCTACCGATTGCTACCGTGATCTTGCAGCCTTGCGTCAGTTTCTTGATTCGCCGGCGAGCGCGCTGCTTTTCGACGTCCCCTGGGCGCCGGTATTCTTGCTTTTGCTTTTCCTCGTGCATCCCGTACTCGGCGCGATCGGGGTGCTCAGCGCGATAGCTCTCTTATCGCTTGCACTCCTGACCGAGATGGCAACCCGCGAGCCGCTCGCACACGCGAACCTGGCCCTGGCAAGAAGCTATTCGCGATTTGGGACCGCTCTTAAATACATCCAGGTCATCCGCGCAATGGGCATGCAGGACGGTGCAGCGCAAATTGTCTACCGCGACGCCGAAGCGGCGAGGAATGCGCAAGACAGTGCCATGCATCGCACCGAGATCATTTTAGGTTTCTCGAAATCCATCCGCACACTGACGCAAATACTGGTGATGGGTGCAGCCACATGGCTGGTACTGGAGGAGAATAGCAGTCCCGGGATAATCTTTGTCGCCAGCTTGCTGCTTGGCCGCGGCCTCGCGCCTGTCGAGGGCGCCATCGGAGCATGGCGTTCCTTTGCATTCGCACGCCACGCCTTCAACCGCCTCAACAAGATGCTGATCGCTGTCGCATCAGGGGGCGACGCTCGAATGGTACCGGTTCCCGAGCACAGCGGCCTCATTCTGGACAATGTCGGGTATACGCCTCCGTTCGCTGATCGGCAGATACTGAGAGGCGTGACGCTGCGTCTCGCCCCAGGCGATTGCGTGGCGCTCATCGGACCATCGGCATCTGGAAAGTCGACGCTCGGCCGGATCATGGCGGGGGTCCTGCAGCCGACGAGCGGCTGTGCGCTGCTCGGCGGCGTAGACATCTCGGCCTTGCGCCTTAGCGGAGGCACACGCCACGTCGGCTATTTGCCACAGGATATCGAACTCTTCGGCGGTGCCATCAAGGACGTCATCGGACGGCTCGACGGTGCCGACCCTGGCAAGGCAATCGAAGCGGCGAAACTCGTCGGACTGCATGAGACGATCATGCGGCTGCCCCAGGGCTACGAAACGGATGTTGGTGAGGGCGGGGCCTTGCTGCTCCGCGCCCAGCGGCAACAGCTCGGACTGGCCAGGGCGGCTTATGGCAATCCGTCTCTGGTCGTGTTGGACGATCCGAATTCAAGTCTCGACTATGACGGCGAACGCATATTGTTCAATGCAATCGAACGTATGAAATCCCGGCGAATGACCGTCGTGATTATTACGCATCGGATGGGGGTTCTTCCCGTCACCAACAAAATTGCGATTATGCGCAATGGGACCGTCGATGCCTTTGGCGATAGTGAACATATTTATGACACCCATCTGCAACCGCCGTCACGGACAGGGACATAGGAGCAAATTGATATGGCCCTCGTTCAATTCGACATACCAGCCAAGGTAACGGGAGCGTTGAGCGCAATCCGCCGCACGGCAACGCAAAGGTCAGGAGTTGCCAGGAGGCGACTGAGATATTTGCCGGCAGATGGACAAAAATATGTGACCCTGGCGCCCCCCTCACCAATGCCCCGGCTTCGTGCTGTTGCATGGTTCGGTAACCTGCTGATCGCTTTTTTCATTGTCGGTTTCGGAGTCTGGTCGATTTTTGCGCCGCTCAAAAGTGCCGCGATTGCGTCAGGAATCGTGGAGCCTGCATCCAGCCGCAAGATCATCCAACATCTCGAAGGTGGAATTGTGCGGCAAATCTTTGTCAAGAATGGCGATGCGGTTAGTTCCGGACAGGTTCTGATCGCACTCGACGACACCAAACCACGCTCAGAGGTCTATAGCCTCCAGGGACAGCTTTGGGATGCTCAGGCAAGTCATGCGCGCATGATTGCTGAGCAAGAGGGGCGTGATCAGATCGTGTACCCGCATGATCTGAAGGCTTTGACCACCAGCAATCCTTCCGTCGCGGCCATCCTGATTGGGCAAGAGAGAATTTTCGAAACCCGCCGCCAGGTCCTGAAATCTGAAATTGCGATCACGCAAGAGAAAATTTCACAGGTGCAACAGGAGATCGACGGGCTCGGCGCACACAAGGTGGCACTGACGATCAGGGCGGAAATCGCCCGGCAGGAACTGGAAACAGTCACGCCGCTGGCTGCCAAAGGCCTGGAGCGAAAAAGCCGGCTTCTTAACATCGGACGAGAGAAGGCGGACATTGACGGCCAGCTTGGCGAAACAACGGCCCAGATCTCGCGTGCGTACCAAGTGATCAGCGAGTCGCAGGCCTATCTCGTGAAGCTTCAAAGCGATCGGATGAACGAAGTAGCACAGGGTTTGCGCGATACTGAAAACCAGATTGTGCAACTGAGCGAACGGCTCCGGACAATTCAGGACCAACTCGCACGGACGTCAATCAGGGCACCCGAAGATGGTGTAATCATGGATCTGCGTATCCATACGACAGGTGGGGTGATCGGTGCTGGCGAACCGCTGGTTGATCTTGTACCGAGTGCCGGTGGCCTTATCGTTTCAGTGCACGTGCGGCCGGAGGACATCAATGTCGTCCATGCTGGGCTCAATGCACAAGTGCATCTTCTTCCATACAATCAGCGCCGGGTCCCGCTCCTCAAGGGAACGGTCACCTATGTCTCCGCAGATCGTCTCGTCGACAAGCAAAGCGGTCAGTCTTACTACGCGGCGACAGTCCGGGTAACAGACGAACGCCTAACGAAAATGAGCGATGTGGAACTGGTTCCTGGCATGCCCGCGCAAACATTGATCGAAACAGGTGAGAGCAGTGTGGCGTTCTATGCACTCAGGCCACTCCTTGATAGTTTCAACAGGGCGTTCCGCGAAGATTAACAGCGTAACGCTAATACGAAATAGCGCTCAAATCCTTCCATGTGCGCCTGAATGCTGAACTTCAATCCGTCAAGGGAGACGGTAATGGGCAAACGAAGATTCGATGATGATCAGGTCATGGGTATTTTGAAAGAGCATCAGGGAGGGATGACAGTGGCGGAAGTGTGCCGCAGACACGCAATCAGCGAACCCACCTTCTATCGGTGGCAATCCCTTCAATTCAAGAATGTCGGATTCGACGCCAGACGTCTCAGGGCGCTTGAGGACGAAAATCAGAAACTCAAGAAGCTATTGGCAGATGCCATGCTCGCAGCAGCAAGACTGAGCGAAATGCTTGAAAAAACATCCAAAGGTAATGCGTGACTAACTCGCGGTTACGTCATGCCCAGATGGTGCTTGCTGACCCAGGCGGGCGACCACTTCGGTCCGGTTTTGGACCTGCAATTTACGCATGATGTGCTGCAAATGCATTTTTACGGTGTTCCCTGAAAGGTTCAGCTTTCCAGCAATGACTTTGTTTGGGTGACCGCGTTGCAGCTCGGCAAGCACGTCAGCCTCGCGAGGCGTGAAGTCGGCTATGGTCAAATAGTGCGTGCCGCCACCATGCGTGACATGCGTGACACCAGCATTCGCGATAGGCCGCTCCTCCTCCTGAGAAATGATACGTCCGGCTGGTGCACCATTGACAGGTGTACCGAGCGGGTGGGGATAGAAAATGCCCCCGGCAAGAACGAGCCGCATGCCAGCAAGAGCAATTCCGATCGGGAGAGAAGTTGTAAAATATCCGCGAATGCCCATGGCTAAGGCATGGGATGCCATCAAAGGATCGTCGGTATTTGACAAAAACGCGATTGAAGCTTCGGGAAAACGCTCCGCAATCGCGGCAAGGTCATCGTGCAGACTGGAACTCTCGACGCCCCTGCCCGCCACATCGAGAGCAACGAGACGCACGTCCATCCCAAGAGCGTTATCGAGAGTCTTGGTTGAGACCATATCGATAAAATCCCAGCCAGAGAGTTCATTCTCGAGAAGTCTGACGATAGTTGTTCGTGCAAGTGTGTATTGTTCTATTACAATTACAGTCGGCGTCTTACGCGCCCTACGGCGTTTCGCTTCTGAACTGATGGACACTTGTGGCCCCCCCAGGATTTTTTGCAATCCATTTCAATCATAGATAATATCGCCATTCTTGTTTCATGTCATGATATAATTGGGATTAATCCCACTCGAAACCTAGCCTGCGCCGATGCGACAATTCCCGCGAGTCAAGAATTTTTGCGCGCCCAGGCAATCTCGCAACTAGCGGAGGGTAGAGTGCGAACAGCGTTAACAACCTTCATTTTACTCGCTTCGATCTCGGGTGCTGCGGCCGATATGAGCGTGTCGTTCGCTTGGGGTCCCACCAAAAAGTGCTTTGATCCCAAGTCCCCACCGATGAAGATCACCGGCGTCCCGGCAGGTACGACCAATCTCGACATTCACATGACCGATCGCGATTCCGACTATAATCACGGAGGCGGAAAGATCGCCTATAGGGGGCAAATTTCGTTGCCTTACGGCGCATTCAAATATCAAGGTCCCTGTCCGCCGACGGGTTCTCACACCTACTCATTCACTGTCAAAGCTGTAGATTCGAAAGGCAAGACCCTAGCGACTGCCAAGGCGAGCCGGAAATTTCCGGAATAATTGAGCAAGATATGCTCACCGAGAAGCCCTCATTGCCTATCATTCCTGCCTTCGCCGGTCTCAAAATCAAAAAATATATTCGCCAACGAATTTTCTCACAAACCTGTTACAATAAAGTGGTATGTATCGGTATTTATGTAATACATGCATTTTAATAGACGGTATATTTAGCTTATTCTCAGACTTACTTTGATGTGTGTGTTTAAATTACAACACCTCCACATTTGACGTATGAAATTATCCAAAACTCAAAATATGTTCTTTGACTCTACTACTAAAGTCAGGCTAAGCGTCGCGGCGTCACTACGACTTTCATGGAGAGAAATAATGAACATCAAGAGCCTTCTACTCGGCTCCGCTGCAGCCCTCGCTGCAGTAACCGGCGCACGTGCTGCAGACGCAGTCGTTGTTGCTGAACCAGAGCCCGTCGAATACGTTCGTGTTTGCGACGCTTACGGCGCAGGCTTCTTTTACATTCCGGGGACCGAGACCTGCCTG
>NZ_JBBNAN010000491.1:0-15817 GCF_037994405.1 Phyllobacterium sp. | reverse complement strand
GACCCGTAGCCTGGAAACAAGTTCCATTCACCTCGACACCATTCGCGACCTGAAGCAGGTCAATTCACTGCTCGCAGCCATGGCTTATCCTGTGCTCGAAGAACAGGGTCTCCTGAACACTACGCGCTTGCGCTCGTTGCACAGCTGATCGTTTTGATTTTCGCAAAAGTGGAGCCCCGGCGCAGAACGCCTGGCCCTACCATGCTTGATCGCATCGGCAGCAGTCAATTATTCAATAATCGCGATGGATATGCGTATTGGATCCAATGAATGCGCCCATGGCGGTGCCAATCAGCAGACCAAGAAGCACATTTCCCATCATCGCCCCGCCAACGCCCGCACCAACAGACAGCCCTGCCAATATCCCGATAAGGGTAGACCAACGGTGATCTTTCATTTTCTCGCCTCCGTTATTTCAAAATAAACGCGGAGGCACCGTTGAAGTTCCAAGACGTTGATGCCGACCAACATCTTTCGATCGATAATATTATTCAATTGATCGTGAACACACGCCAAAGCGCGCACCAAGAACAAAGGCACGTATTCAACCCGCCAATCGCGAAAAATGGCGAATATTATTCGCTCCGAAGACGCGTTGAGAAAAGTTTAAGTAAAGGTGGGTATCACGGCTTTGCCACTTGCTGGAGCAGCGCCAGCCGCCCATCATGATCAATTCCGACGTCGAGGTTTTCGTAATCGGGTATGGTAGCATGCGCTGTTTCAATCGGATGCTTGTGTGTCGCTGTAATCACAATCACGTCTGCACCTGCCGCATCACCCGCAAGAATGCCTGGGACCGCATCCTCGAATACGAGGCAATCGGCAATGCCTATACCAAGCTTTCGCGCGGCCAGAAGATAGCAATCGGGGTTGGGCTTGCCGATAGCCACATCTTCGGCCGTCACGAGGCAGTCCGGAACGGGTAGCCCGGCTGCGCCGAGACGGCGTATCGCCAGATCGAGCGGCGATGATGTGACGATCGCCCATTGCGCGCGCGGCAGGCGGCTCAAGAACGCAAGTGCACCCGGAAGCGGCGCAATACCTTCAACATCGTCTATCTCGGCCCGCGTGATTTTTGCGGCTTCCTCTTCCGGGTTGACGCCTGGCAAGCCGATCCGTCGGATCGTATCGATTGCACGCGCACCGTGCATCGTCGGCAGGAAGGTTTTAACGTCCAGACCATGACGTTCCGCCCAACGCGCCCATACGCGTTCTGCCGCGAGGGTCGAATTGATAAGCGTCCCGTCCATATCGAACAGAAATGCGGAATAACTCTTTTCAAATACGGACGATGTCGTTGACACTTGCCCTTCCTCTCTAACGCACTGTTTCTGCCGGTGCGCGACTATCTATGCTATTCCTTTGGGCAAATTCCAGCCTATCGAACAGAGACCCAAAGAGAAGGGAAATGAAATCGATGCCAAATGTCGAGGAAGTGAAAAAAGGCCTTTGGGATGCCGAACGCAAGCTGCTCAATCATTTGCGCGAGGTCAGGCGACAGGCACGTACCCAGAAACCTGCCGACCGCGAACAACTGACGCCCGGGCAAAAAATCGCCGACAAGGTAGCCGCCACGATGGGGTCATGGTCGTTCATCATCATACAGACGACAATCCTGTTCGTCTGGATCGTGTTGAATGTGACCGCCTATGTGCGCGAGTGGGATCCCTACCCGTTCATTCTTCTCAATCTTGCCCTGTCATTCCAGGCCGCCTATGCAGCGCCGTTCATCATGATGAGCCAGAACCGCCAGCAGGACATCGACCGCAAGGAGGCGGAGAACGACTACCGCATCAATATCAAGGCAGAACTGGAGATCGAGCTGCTCCACGAGAAAATCGAGCTTCTGCATCAGAAGATCGACCAGCTGCGTGAGAAGGAAGTGGCGTCGCTTGCGGAGACTGTTCAGGAACTGGCGGATCCGAAATGGCCCCCGGAAAAGACTGACTGATCCTCGAAAACAAAAAAGGACCGCTGCGGGAGGAGGTGCAGCGGTCCTGATTGTAAATGTACCGTGGGAGGAGGTGCAGTACATTCGATTGTTGGGGTATCTGGGAGGAGAAGAACCCAACAACCTTAGAATAGCGCAGCCCAAAAATATGGCAACTTGCAAAATTGCATAATGGCTATGCAATTTGTCGCATTGACCGAATATCCGGTGCGGCCACCAAAGTCTGGAGCACCCGACTCATCAGAATGAGCAATCCACCTCATCCGCTTATTTAGAGCGGCAATTCCGACGTCTGCTTTATCGTCTGGCTTGGAACGTCTGTCTTGACGTTCTGCACGCCTTTTATGCGGCTCAAATGTTCTGACTGGAAACGGCGATAATCGTCAATATCCGCTGCAACGATACGTACCATAGCATCGCAGTCCCCAAGCATCAGATAGCACTCCATCACCTGAGGCAGCTTTGCCACCTCGGTTGCGAAGTGCTCTATCGTGTCCTCGTCCTGCGCCTTAAGCCAGATGCGAGTAAAGAATGTGAGCCCCTTCCCGATCTTGGCCGGGTTGAGTACCGCGACGTAGCGGTCAATCACGCCGGCATCCTCCAAGAGTTTTACACGCCTTAGACAGGGTGACGCTGAAAGCCCCACCTCCTTGGCCAGCTCATTATTGGGTATCCGGCCGTCACGCTGGAGCGCCCGCAGGATACGCTTGTCAATATCATCCAGATTCATTGGCGCAAAATTCCAGCAAATATCCGATTTATGATTTTCAATGCCAATCTTTGCCAAAATACAAGAATATTCGCAACCAAATTGCGAACCAATTTGCCTATCTTGCGCTTCGACATCATCGACATCCGACGGATCGGAAGGAGGCGGCCGCAAGGCGCGCCAAGGGAAAATTATGAGCACGACACAAGCTTACCTGCCGCAACAAGCAGGAGAAAAGTCCAGTCCCGAGTTCTGGCGCGGAATTGTGTCCTGCACGCCAGTCCTTCTTGGCATCATACCTTATGCGCTTGTGCTCGGTGCTCAGGCCGCTCAGAAGGGACTCAGCGTCGTTGAGGTGCCGCTCATGACGGGGCTGAACTTTGCCGGCGGTTCAGAATTCGCCGCGATTCAGCTATGGTCTTCTCCCCCGCACATCCTGCTCATCGTCGCCATTACCTTTCTGGTAAACAGTCGCCATCTGCTCATGGGAGCTGCCCTCGCGCCATTCCTGCGCCAGCTGCCCAAACGCAAAGCACTGCCGGCCCTCTTCTTCATGTGCGACGAGAGTTGGGCGCTCGGACTCGCAGATGGTAAAAAGCGGGCTTCGGTGGGGATGAATCCGGCATTCAGCTTGCCCTACTATTTGGGAGCCGCACTCCCCTTCTATCTCACGTGGGTAATCTTCACGACCCTTGGTGCGGTGTTTGGCCCAGTGCTCGGCAACGTGGAGGCTTATGGCTTCGACATGGCGTTTCCGGCTGTATTCCTGGTGCTGCTCCGGGGCATGTGGAAAGGTATAGCTCGTGCGCGCCCCTGGCTTGTAAGCCTTGTCGTTGCAGCATTCACCTATCTGTTCGTTCCAGGCGCTTGGTATGTCGCTGCAGGCGCGCTCTCCGGGCTCGTGGCGGCTTATTTCCTGTCATGTGATGCATGATTGATACAGCCAGCCTCCTCACTATCGTTTTGATGGCAACCGTCACCTATCTCACGCGAATTGGCGGGTATGTGGTGCTGCGCAACCGCACACTCAGCCCGCGCGCGACGGCTGTCATGGAAGCCGCGCCGGGATGTGTCCTGATTTCGGTGATCGCACCGGACTTCGTTTCCGACAATCCGGCCGACCTCCTTGCCCTTGCGATCACGTTCCTCGTGGCAACGCGCCTCTCGATGCTGCCGACCGTACTGATCGGAATCGCTTCAGCGGGTCTCCTTCGGCATTTGGTCGGGTAGCACTGTATTCTACTGCAACATCTCTTTCACAATGCTGCTCGCCTTGCTGAAATCCATCTGGCCGGCATATCGTTCCTTGAGCGCATTCATGCTCTTGCCCATGTCGCGCAGCCCGCTTGCACCGATCTCGTCGATGACCTGCTTGGCCACCTGGCGAATCTCGTCGTCACTCAACTGCGTCGGCATGAAATCACGAATGATTTCGATTTCCGCGCGTTCCTGCTCGGCGAGTTCCCGCCGGTTGCCCTCCTCGTAGAGCTTTGCCGACTCCTCGCGCTGCTTAATCATCTTGGCAAGAATCGAGCCGATTTCATCATTCGTTGCAGGTTCCTTACCCGTACCACGATTGAGAATATCGCGATCCTTGATTGCAGCCATGATCAGGCGCAGCGTCGGAACGCGTCGCTTGTCCTGTGCCTTGATGGCTGTGTTCAGTGCCCCGGCGATTGTGTCGCGCATGACTATGCTCTCCTGCTTTTGGCGCACACTAACGGTGACCCCAGGCGAAATCAAACATCGTGACATGCCGCTTTGGCATGATTGCGCGAAGAGTTTTTGTGTCGCAATTGACCGGAGGTGCGGCTTTGTTTATGGACTGGGTCTTAGCCAGACATTTTCGTTGTTGCTGCGGTGGGGATCTATCGACCATCGCGTTCAGCCATGCCATGTGGAGTACCGATCGGCAATTTTCAATGCCTGGCGCACGACGACGACACAAGCTCACGCTTAAGGAAACCGCATGACCGCCACGACAATGACAGACGCCGGTACCAAGCCAAGCCCGAAGACCGCAAGCTGGACGGAATTCAAGCCAACAGCGGTGCTTGTGCTAGCCGATGGGACGGTCATCGAAGGCAAGGGCCTTGGCGCAACGGGCATCTGCGAAGCCGAGGTCTGCTTCAACACCGCCCTCACTGGCTATGAAGAAATCCTCACCGACCCTTCCTATGCCGGCCAGATCGTCACCTTCACATTCCCGCATATCGGCAATGTCGGCACCAACAGCGAAGACATCGAGGACCTGACCCCGACCAATCGCGCCGGCGCGGTTGGCGCGATCTTCAAGGCCGACATCACCGCACCGTCGAGCTACCGTGCCGCCGACCATCTAGACCATTGGCTCAAGGCACGCGGCGTTATCGCCCTTGCTGGGGTCGATACGCGTGCCTTGACTGTCTTCATCCGCGAAAAGGGCATGCCCAACGCCGTGATCGCCCATGATCCGGACGGCAAGTTCGACATTCCTGCACTTAAGGCGCGTGCCGCTGCCTGGCACGGCCTGCTCGATCTCGATCTCGCCAAGGACGTGACATCCGGGCAGAGTTCGGTCTGGACCGAAAAGCCCTGGGTCTGGAACGAAGGCTTTGCCGAGCAGTCGGCACCGGAATTCCACGTGGTCGCCATCGACTACGGCATCAAGCGCAACATCCTGCGGCTTATTGCTGGTCTAGGCGCGAAAGTGACCATTCTTCCGGCTTCGGCGACTGCCGAAGACGTCCTTGCCTACAAGCCGGATGGCATCTTCCTGTCCAACGGCCCCGGCGATCCGGCAGCGACCGGCAAATATGCGGTTCCGGCCATCAAGGAACTGATCAAGACCGATATTCCGGTCTTCGGCATCTGCCTCGGCCATCAGATGCTGGCGCTGGCACTTGGCGGCGATACCAGGAAGATGCACCAGGGCCATCACGGCGCCAATCATCCGGTGCGCGACGATACAACCGGCAAGGTTGAAATCGTATCGATGAACCACGGTTTTGCTGTAAATGCCGAATCGTTCCCCGACGGCGTCGAGGAAACCCACGTCTCGCTGTTCGACGGCAGCAATTGCGGCCTGAGGGTAGTCGGACGTCCGGTGTTCTCTGTGCAGCACCACCCGGAAGCATCACCCGGCCCGCAGGACTCGCATTATCTCTTCCGCCGGTTCTTCAATCTGATCCGCGAAAGGAAAGGACTGGAGCCCCTGCCCGAGCGCGATCACGCCGCCTAGGACATCAACAACCTGATCACGGAACATCCTGGCCGGTGCTGGCCTTCAGGATAGCAAACCATTGCTGGCGGTCGAGTTCGAGCGCGAGCGCCGCCGCCATCGCGGCCAGGCGCTCGCGCTTCAGGCTGCCGAGGACGGGGATCGGCCGCACCGGATGGCGCAACAGCCACGCAATGGCAATCGCCGAGATATCCGCCCCGCCAGTTTCATCCGCGACCGCTTTCAAGGCTTCGCGTACCCGCTTCTCCTGTGGGCCATCGCCAGTGAAAAGACGGCCTCCGCTGAGTGGTGACCAGATCATTGGCGCATAGCGCAGGCGCTGCGCATGATCGAGACTGCCATCGAACAGCGAATGCGTATTGACGACAGACACCTCGATCTGGTTAGTCACAAGCGGAAAAGGCAGCCGCGAGGCAAGCAGGTCGAATTGTGAAGGCGAAAAGTTGGAAACCCCGACAGCCCGCACCTTCCCAGCGTTCACAACACCCTCTAGTCCCCTCGCAGTCTCATCCGCGTCCATCAGTGGGTCAGGTCGATGGATCAGCAGCACGTCGATGTAATCGGTGTGCAGGTTCTTGAGCGAACGATCGACAGACGCTTTGATGTGTGCGGCACTGGTATCGTAATGCTTGATGCGATTATCCGGACGCGCATCCGATTTTAGCATGATGTCGCATTTGGTAATCAGCTCGATTGCCTCGCGCTTGCCGCCCCAGTGCTTCAGCCCCGCGCCGAAGACTTCCTCGACACCGTAATCCCCATAGATGTCGGCATGATCGAAACTGGTCATGCCAAGGTCGATCGCATCATTGATCAGGCGCGCCACACTGGTCGCATCAGGCTTTTCCGGCCCGCTCAATAGTCGCCATGCGCCGAGGACGAGACGCGACAGGCTGAGACCTTCGGCATTGAGTATAATACGTTTTTCACAGGACATCGGGATTTCACCTCAGCTGGTCCCGCCTGCTTAACGCAAAGGCTCAGCTGTGAAAATGGCGCGCAGACCATGGCAGCTAAAAGTTTCATCCCCGCCTCTTGACACAACCTTCATCCAATTGTACCAATCGCCACAGACTTTACCGATCAGTACACAATAAGGAGAATTGAGATGTCAGAACAACGCCCGCCATTGCCGCCATTTTCCCGGGAAACCGCGATCCAGAAGGTCCGCAGTGCAGAAGATGGCTGGAACAGTCGCGATCCAGAACGGGTTTCCCTCGCCTATACGGTTGACAGCTATTGGCGGAACCGCTCGACATTTGTGCAGGAGCGTGAGGCCATCATCGCCTTCCTGGCCGGCAAGTGGGACCGGGAATTGGACTATCGCCTGATCAAGGAGCTTTGGGCGTTCACTGATCACCGCATCGCTGTCCGTTTCGCCTATGAATATCATGACGATTCCGGCAACTGGTTCCGTGCTTACGGCAATGAAAACTGGGAATTTGATGAAAACGGCCTGATGCAAAAGCGCTTTGCCTGCATCAATGATTTGCCTATCAAGGAATCGGAACGCAAATTCTTCTGGGACCGCTCGGGCCCACGCCCAGTCGATCATCCTGGCCTGTCAGATTTGGGATTGTAATCTATGGCAAAAACCGTTGCCGAACGTTCGGACGTCATTCCCGTCCTCGCCGAGATCTTCCGCGAATGCGGCTTCGAGGGCGCGAGCCTGTCGATCATCGGCGAAAAGACCGGGCTTGGCAAAGGCAGCCTCTATCACTTCTTTCCCGGTGGGAAAGAAGAAATGGCGGCAGCCGTCCTTAACGAAATCGACACATGGTTCGAGGATCATATCTATCGTCCGTTGCGCGAGGTCGAAAACCCGCGCGCGGCGATCAGCGAGATGTGCCACGCCGTGACCGATTATTTCCATTCCGGCCGGCGCATCTGCCTTGTCGGTGCCTTTGCCCTCGATAATGTCCGCGATCGCTTTACCGACCAGATCAGGGACTATTTTGCCGACTGGAACTCCGCCCTTGCCGCAGCGTTGCAAACAGCCGGGCACAACGAAACTGAGGCTTCCGCTCTCGCCGAGGAGGCGGTCATCAGCATTCAAGGCGGGCTCGTGCTCGCCCGTGCACTTGGCGATCCGTCATTGTTTAAACGGGCGATGAAGAAGGCCGAGGAGCGTCTCCTCGCCTGATAGGCACCCGAGCCGTTCCGGGCAGTCCAATTGTTATCCCGCCTCGTTTTGAGCCAGAGCACCCGCAACGAGCGCCTCGTCCTTGGCCAGCAATGGCTTTTCGACCCGCACCACGAACGCAATGAGGCCAATCAGCACGAAAACCCCGCCGAGCACATAAGGCGCACCACTGAAAGTGATGGAGGCGCCGGGCGCCGTGAAGATCGCGAAAATCTGCGTGAAGATCAGCGGCCCGATAATGTTGGTGATGCTGAACAGGCTGGTCAGCGCCCCCTGCAACTCGCCCTGCTCCGACGCCGGGACCTTGGCTGACGCAATACTGCGCATGGCAGGGTCGGCCACGCCTTCGAGGCAGGTGGCGACGATCACGACATAGACCAGCCATCCCTGCCAGGCACTGGCATAGCCGAAGAAACCAAGCATGGCGAAGGTAAGGCCAATGACGGCGGTGCGCCATTCGCCAAACCTGGAAACGATACGGGGCAGGATGAGACCCATCACGATCGCGCTGCAGAGACCATAGATACCGAGCGACATGCCGATATCGCTTTCGCTCCAGCCATAGCGGTAGCTGCCGACATAGGCCCAAACCGCAGGATAGGACATGTGACCGAGCGTCAGCATGAAGAAGACTAGTCCGATCCACAGAATGCCCTTGTGGTTACGCATCTGTTTAAAGGCGCCGAGCGGATTGGAACGCTTCCATTCGAATGTCCGCCGATCTTTCGCGCTGAGGGTTTCCGGCAAAAGGAAATATGCGACCACAAAGTTCAGAAATGAAATCAGCGCCGCGCCGAAAAACGGCACGCGCGGGCCAAACTCACCGAGGAAGCCGCCAATGATCGGTCCGAGAATGAAGCCGACGCCGAATGCAATGCCAAGCAGGCCGAAATTCCTGGCCCGGTTCTCGTCCGTACTGACATCGGCAATATAGGCGGAGGCGGTCGAATAACTGCCGCCGCTGATGCCGGCCAGGATTCGGCCAATCAGCAGGATGGCGAAATTTGGCGCAAGCGCGCAAATCAGATTGTCGATTGCGAAGGTAATGACCGATGTCAGCAAAACCGGACGGCGGCCGAAGCGATCGCTGAGATTTCCGATCAACGGCGCGAAAACAAACTGCATTCCGGCATAGGCGAAAAGCAGCCAGCCACCGTAAATTGCGGCGTGCCCTACATCCGTGCCGGTCAGTTCCTCAAGATATTCTGGGAGGACCGGAACGATGATTCCGATGCCGATAATATCCAGCAACAGAATCATGAAGACGAGAGTAAGGCCGCGTTTGGCCAGGATCGGGTCAATCATCGGAAAACTCGCAAGTGGCGTTTACGTCCGCGATTGACGCGGAAAATCGCTATATTCGCTTCGCAGGCGCGAAACAATACGTGAACATGATCAGGAAATCCGACATTCCGCCACCGAAAAGTGACTTTTGGGCAAAATCCTCCTGACACATCCTGTCAGTTAAAGCAGAAATTAACGGACATAATGGGTTGGTAACGCCGTCGTCGCTTTCAGAGTCTCCATCGACACCGAAGCCGATATGTCGAAGAATTCGACCTTTTCGACAAGCGTCTTGTAGATACCGTCATAGGCTTCAACCCGCGGCAGGACCAGCTTCAGGATATAGTCGAACGTTCCGGTCATGCGATGCACCTCGACGATCTCCGGAATGTCGCTGATCGCCTTGCGAAACTGCTCGAGCCAGTCCGCCGAATGACGGGCTGTGCGCACGATCACGAACATCGTGGTCGGCAGTCCCATGAGCGGCCGGTCGAGCAAGACAACCCGTCTGGCGATAAAGCCGTCTTCTTCGAGACGCTGGATTCGCCGCGAACAAGCTGAAATCGAAAGATTGACCCGATCAGCCAGATCGGAGACGGCGAGCGAAGCATTCGCCTGCAGCAGATCCAGAATCTTGCGGTCACGGTCGTCGAGCATTTGACCTCGAATGCAAATTTAAAGCGTGCATTGTACACAATACGCCCATCTTTTGCATAGGCACAAGTAATGTTCACAAACTTTGCGAACTCTTCGCGCGCAATCAGACTTATCATCCTCGCAGTGAAAAACAGGGAAATTCGCAATGCGCACCATTGGAATGATCGGCGGCATGAGCTGGGAAAGCACCGCGGTCTATTATCGCCAGATCAACGAGAACGTCCGTACACGCCTTGGCGGGCTCGCCTCGGCCAAGATTGCCATGCAATCGCTGGATTTCGCTGAAGTCGTCGCCCTGCAGAAGAGCGATCGCTGGGAGGAAGCCGCAGCTCTTCTATCCGACGCAGCGAAACGCCTTGAAGGCGCCGGCGCGGATTGCGTCCTGATCTGCACCAATACGATGCACCTTGTTGCCGGCGCGGTTGCCGCCTCGGTCAGTGTTCCCCTCATCGATATCAGGCATGAGACCGGCCGCACCCTCGCTGCAGCCGGCAAGAAGCGCCCGCTGCTGCTGGCAACCCGTTACACGATGGAACACGGCTTTTATGCCGACTATATGCGTGCTGAGTTCGATATCGAGGTTCTCGTTCCCAACGAGATTGATCGCGCCAAGGTTCACTCGGTGATTTTCGATGAACTCTGCTGCGGCATCGTCAAGGAAGATTCCCGCCACGCGTTGGAAAAGATCATCCAGCGTGGCAAGGATGCCGGCGCCGATTGTGTCATTCTCGGCTGCACGGAAATCTGCCTGTCCGTGACCGACGACAACGTCGCCCTGCCGGTCTTCGACTCGACGACCATCCATTCACGTGCGGCTGTCGCCCATGCCCTGGGCATGGATTTCACAAGCGAACAGAACGCCGGTTGATACATTCGAAGTTTATCTCCCCCTTGTGGGGGGAATGGATTTTCTCGGGGTTTAGCCCTTGCTAGACCCTTGGAAAATCCAAGGCAGGGGATACTTCGCGGTAGCAAATCCTCTCTCTTGTGATTTCTAGCACTAGCAAGAGCTAAGATGCTGAAAATGCTTTCTCCCAAAAGGGGAGAGATCTCCTAGATCTTTCCACTGAACGTATCGCAACTCTCCAGCTTGCCGCTGTCGAAGCCGCGCTTGAACCAGGTGGCGCGCTGAGCTGACGTGCCGTGATTGAAGCTCTCCGGCACGACATAGCCCTGCATCTTGCGCTGCAGCGTATCGTCGCCGATCTGCTGGGCTGCATTGAGCGCCTCTTCCAGATCGCCCTGCTCCAGGATGCCCTTCTGCTGGGTGAAATGACCCCAGATACCGGCAAAGCAATCGGCCTGGAGCTCGACGCGCACTGACATGGCGTTCGAATCGGCTTCACTCATGTTCTGCCGCATCTGGTTGAACTTCGGCAGCACGCCGATCAGATTCTGTACGTGATGGCCAACTTCGTGTGCAAGCACATACGCCTGGGCAAAATCACCGGATGCACCGAATTTCTTGTCGAGCTCGTCATAGAAGCTCAGGTCGATGTAAAGCTTCTTGTCACCGGGGCAGTAGAACGGCCCGGATGCGGCGCTGGCAAAGCCGCAGGCCGAACGGACCTGCCCGCTGAATAGCACCATCGTCGGCGCCGGATAGGTCTTGCCCTCGGCCTGGAAAATGCCGCTCCAGACGTCCTCGGTCTCGGCAAGGACGGTACGCACGAACTGCGTCATCTCATCATTGCTCTTGACCGACGTATCACCGGGAGCCGTCTGGCTCTGACCCGGCAGCAATTGACCGTCACCACCACCGGAATCGACGAGGATCTGCATCGGATCGATATTCGTGCAGAATTTCAGGAAGAGAAAAATCGCCGCGAGGATGATGATGCCGGAGAAACCGCCGCCCCGCGCCGTGCGTATGCCGGACCCACCCGGAAGCCGGAAGCCGCCGCCGCGGCCAATGCCGCCGGGAAAACCGCCGCTGTCTTCGCCGCGTTGATCCTCAACATTGTCACTCTGTCTGCGGCCCTGCCAACGCATTTCCCGTCTCCTGATCCCACACCGGTCTTAACCGCCGGTACGCTGTATTTGTCGTAGTATAGTGCGATATTTGTTTCACGCACGCTGCTATTTTCAACGCGCGGCTGCATTCGATACGTAATCAATTTTCGTGACTGATTAATGCACGGCGAAGCCAAGCCGCCGATACAATGAAAACTGCGGCGAAAAAGCGTGAAATTGCGCGTTTTTGGGGTTACGCAATGCGATTGCTTTGCCTATAAGGCAGCCTTAGCCTCGCATTTGGAATTATGTGTCTGCCCGTACGGTCAAAACCGTGCGGTTTTTTGTGCAGCACGCAGTTGACAGGAACGCACCCATGCCAAAACGCACCGACATCAAATCTATTCTGATCATCGGCGCCGGGCCGATCATCATCGGTCAGGCATGCGAGTTCGATTATTCCGGTACGCAAGCGTGTAAAGCGCTCAAGGAAGAGGGTTATCGCGTCATCCTCGTCAATTCCAATCCGGCAACGATCATGACCGACCCGGAACTGGCGGACGCAACCTATATCGAGCCAATCACCCCTGAGGTCGTTGCCAAGATCATCGCCAAGGAACGTCCTGACGCGCTGCTGCCGACCATGGGCGGCCAGACCGCGCTGAACACCGCCCTGTCGCTGCGCCGCATGGGTGTCCTCGATCGCTACAATGTCGAGATGATTGGCGCCAATGCGGAAGCCATCGACAAGGCCGAAGACCGCGCCCTCTTCCGCGAAGCCATGGCCAAGATCGGCCTTGAGACTCCCCGATCGATGCTGGCCAATGCCACCGAGGTCAAGGACCTCGACCGCAGGTTGCATAAAGAACAGCGCGAGGCCGTGAAGGCCAAGTATTCCGGAGCCGAACTCGACGCCGCTCTGGACAAGCTGGAAACCGAGTGGCAGCTCGGCGAAGGCGACCGCAAACAGCGTTATGTCGCCCACGCACTTGGCATGGCGGGTGCAGCGCTCGACCATGTTGGCCTGCCGGCGATCATTCGCCCATCCTTCACGATGGGCGGCACCGGCGGCGGCATTGCCTACAACCGCGCGGAATTCTACGAGATCATCGGCAGCGGCCTCGACGCTTCGCCAACAACCGAAGTGCTGATCGAGGAGTCCGTCCTCGGCTGGAAGGAATATGAGATGGAAGTCGTCCGCGACAAGGCGGACAATTGCATCATCATCTGCTCGATCGAGAACGTCGACCCGATGGGCGTCCACACCGGCGACTCGATCACCGTCGCACCGGCCTTGACCCTGACCGACAAGGAATACCAGATCATGCGCAACGCCTCGATCGCGGTATTGCGCGAGATCGGCGTCGAAACCGGCGGCTCGAACGTGCAGTTCGCGGTCAATCCGGAAAATGGCCGGCTGATCGTCATCGAAATGAACCCGCGCGTATCGCGTTCCTCGGCGCTGGCGTCGAAGGCCACCGGCTTCCCGATTGCCAAGGTCGCGGCAAAACTCGCTATCGGTTACACGCTGGACGAACTCGAAAACGACATCACCGGCGGTGCGACGCCGGCCTCGTTCGAGCCTTCCATCGACTATGTCGTCACCAAGATCCCGCGCTTTGCCTTCGAGAAGTTCCCGGGTGCAGAACCGACGCTGACCACTGCGATGAAGTCGGTCGGTGAAGTCATGGCCATCGGCCGTACCTTCAAGGAGTCGCTGCAGAAGGCCCTGCGCGGTCTCGAAACCGGCCTCACCGGCCTCGACGAAATCGCCATTCCGGGTCTTGGCGAAGGCAGTGACAACAATGCCATCCGCGCTGCCATCGGCGTGCCTACCCCGGACCGCCTGCGCATGGTTGGCCAGGCGCTGCGCCTCGGCCTCTCCGTCGAGGAAGTGCACGAAGGCTGCAAGATCGATCCCTGGTTCCTCGAGCAGATGGCCGAGATCATCGCCACGGAAGAGCGGGTGCGCGAGCACGGCCTGCCGCAGGATGCGCAAAACCTGCGTATGCTCAAGGGCATGGGCTTCTCCGATGCCCGCCTTGCCAGCCTGGCCAAGGTCGAAGCCAGCGAGGTCACCAAGCTGCGCAACAAGCTCGACATCCATCCGGTCTTCAAGCGCATCGACACCTGCGCCGCCGAATTCGCCTCGCCAACGGCTTACATGTATTCGACCTATGAGGTGCCGTTTGCAGGTGCCCTCGCCTCCGAAGCTCAGGTCTCGGACCGCAAGAAGGTCGTCATTCTCGGCGGCGGCCCGAACCGTATCGGCCAGGGCATCGAGTTCGATTATTGCTGCTGCCATGCCGCCTTCGCCCTGCGCGAAGCGGGCTATGAAGCGATCATGATCAACTGCAATCCCGAAACAGTCTCCACCGACTACGATACGTCGGACCGGCTTTATTTCGAGCCTCTGACGGCAGAAGATGTTCTGGAAATCCTCCGCACCGAACAGACCGCCGGGACCCTGCATGGCGTGATCGTTCAATTTGGCGGCCAGACACCGCTGAAGCTCGCCGATGCGCTGGAAAAGGCCGGCATACCAATCCTCGGCACGTCGCCCGATGCAATCGACCTTGCCGAAGACCGCGACCGGTTCCAGAAGCTCCTGATCAAGCTCGACCTGACCCAGCCGAAAAACGGTATCGCCTATTCAGTCGAGCAGGCACGCACCATTGCCGGCGAACTCGGCTTTCCGCTTGTCGTGCGCCCGTCCTACGTTCTCGGTGGCCGTGCCATGCAGATCATCCACGATGAACGTGGCCTGCAGAGCTACCTGCTCGACACGGTTCCGGAACTCGTACCCGAGGATATCAAGCAGAAATATCCGAACGACAAGACCGGCCAAATCAACACGCTGCTTGGCAAGAACCCGCTGCTCTTCGACCGTTATCTGACCGAGGCGACCGAGGTCGACGTGGATTGCCTGTGCGACGGCAAGGACACCTGGATCTCCGGCATCATGGAGCACATCGAAGAAGCTGGTATCCATTCGGGCGACAGCGCCTGCTCGCTGCCCGTGCATTCGCTCTCGGCTGAAACTGTGTCCGAGCTCGAAAAGCAGACTGCCGCACTTGCCAAATCGCTCAACGTGGTCGGCCTCATGAACGTGCAGTACGCGATCAAGGACGCCACCATCTACGTGCTTGAAGTCAATCCGCGCGCCTCGCGAACCGTGCCGTTCGTTGCCAAGACGATTGGCAAACCCATCGCCAAGGTCGCCGCCCGTATCATGGCCGGTGAAACGCTAGATGGTGCGCTTGGCAATTATGGCGGCAAGCCTTCGACGACGGGACGTCAGCACATTGCTGTAAAAGAGGCGGTATTCCCCTTCGCGCGCTTCCCCGGTGTCGACACGCTGCTTGGACCGGAAATGCGCTCGACCGGCGAGGTCATGGGCCTCGATTATGACTACGCGCTGGCCTTCGCAAAGTCGCAGCTTGGTGCAGGTGTAGATCTGCCGCGCGATGGTACGCTCTTCGTGTCTGTCCGCGATGAAGACAAGCCGGGCATTCTCCCGTCGGTAAAGCAACTTGCAGGTCTGGGCTTCAAGATTCTGGCGACGGGCGGCACTGCCCGCTTCCTTGGCGAAAATGGTGTCGAGGCGCAGAAGATCAACAAGGTCCAGGAGGGCCGTCCGCATGTCGAGGACGCGATCCGCAACCGGCAAGTGCAGTTGGTGTTCAATACCACCGACAGCGCCAAAGCGATCTCGGATTCAAAGTCATTGCGCCGTGCGACCCTGATGCAGAAGGTACCCTATTATACGACCCTCTCCGGTGCGGACGCCGTGGCCGAAGCCATTGCTGCGCTGAAAGCTGGATCGCTGGAGGTCAGACCGCTGCAGGATTATTTCGTCTGATTGCCTCGTCCTGGCTGAACTTCAGGCAAGTTGAATCG
>NZ_JBBNAN010000490.1:0-3767 GCF_037994405.1 Phyllobacterium sp. | reverse complement strand
TGGTGGTGGTGCGGCAGAACCTTGTCCTGCCGCACCAGAACATGATCATTATTGTACGGCAGCCTCGATTTTCTTGGCGGCTTCCGGCGTGACCCACTTGGTCCAAACGTCCTTATTTTCCTTTAGGAAATGTTTAGCGCCGTCTTCGCCAGTCGCCTGATTGTCCGTCATCCAGGCCATCAGTTTGTTGACCGTATCGTTGCTCCAGGAGCGTTTTTTGAGATAGTCCATCACTTCTGGACCAGCTTTTTCCGAGAAAGGCTTCGCCAGCAGTGTAACAATAGTGTCGACTGGCCATGCATTCGGCTTCGGATCGGGGCAATCTGCTACCGTGATGCAGCGCTTCCACTCCGCGGGGTCGTTAGGAACGCCTGCCTCCAGCTTCACCATCGGATATTTGCCGAGCAAAGCGGTCGGCGCCCAGTAATAGCCAACCCAACCCTGCTTGCGCTCATAAGCCTTGGCGATGGAACCGTCGAGGCCCGCTGCCGAACCGGTATCTACAAGCCTAAAGCCAGCTTTTTCCGCTTCAAAAGCTTTATAGAGTTGCGTGGTCACTACCGTGCCGCCCCAGCCCGATGGGCCGTTGAAGAGTGCGCCCTTTGAAGAGTCTTCCGGATCTGGGAAGAGTTCTGGATGCTTCAGTAGCTCCGGTATGGTCTTGATGTCTGGGTGGGCATCCGCAAGGTATTTCGGAATCCACCAGCCTTGATTACCGCCGTCGGGCAGCGGCGAGCCAACCTGCACGATTTTACCCTCTTCCGTTCCTTTCTTCACAATGTCCGGAAGCAGATCAATCCATGCTTCAGGCGCGATGTCCGGCTGGCCCTTTTCGGCCATGGAAGTGATTGTCGGGACTGTGTCACCGACGGTGATATCTGCCTGGCAACCATAACCTTCGTTTAGAATAATCTTGTCAAGATTCGAAAGAACTTCTGCACTCTGCCAGTTCATACTAGCTATAGTGACGCTGCCGCATTCCGCGGCGTTTGCAGCCGAAGCTCCGCCAATAAGACCGAGCATCAGGCATGTAGACCCAAGTATTTTCTTCATTATCGTTCCCTCTTTTGCGGCATGACGCATCGAAGCCGGCGTGCCGCTGCTACCGACTTGATCTTTCCGAATTTCAAAAGCTCGCCGCTGATTTTAGCTCGCTGCGAGCCACCCTTTACTCAGTACCCGTTTGCCATTCGCGAAAGGCCAGGTTCGCCTTGGCGCCGATCGTAATGAATGGCCGAGGCGGTAGGGCTTTCGGAGCTTGGAACCTCCGATATATCTGGGTGAGTTCAGAGTTGTATCCCAACATCATCTCTGCTGCCGCGATACCGGATGCAGTTGCTTTCGATGCGCCGAGCCCGTTGCACCCGCAGGCGGCAAACACGCCATGTTCAACTTCGCCAAATGCGGGTACTGAGTTCAGCGTCAGAGCCATCCCCCCAGCCCACCGGTACTCCATGTTGACATTACCGAGGCCTGGAAATCGTGTTTTGAACTTGCGATCATGCTGAGCGCCCGCACGCTTGAGGGCACCTTCACTTACAATCTGCCTTGAATTGTAGGTGTAGCGCGACCGAATAAGGATACGATCGCCTCGCTGCCCAGCAACGCGGCGAACCGTAGTGCCCATGGGGAGGGCTGGCGTAGCAGCCCATTTTCTTTCTCCGGGAAGGCGGCTCGGGTCGAACTCCTCGGTCATCGACGCATAGGTGAAGATGTGTAGGAGACGGCCTTTGAAAAAGCCAAAGCTCTCCGCATGGCCGTTGTTGGCCAGGATTATCTTCCCGGTGCTAATCCAGCCTTGCGGGGTTTTGACCATCCATCCCTGGGCATCGCTCTCGAACGCCATCGCTGGCGTTCTTTCGTAAATGGAAATGCGTCCCCGAAGGCAGTCCGCGACGCCCCGTATGTATGCTGCCGGCTGCACTATAATTGTGCCCGGAGTGAACAAGGCAGACGTGTAGCAATGGGTGCCCGTTATCGCCGCGATCTCTTTCGCATCAAGAAGCCGATGCTCTTCCCCCAACTTGCGCAGTTGTTCGGAGTAGGCGACAAGGTGCTGATCCCCCCTTTCGCTTATCGCTACGCTGTATCGGCCGCACGGATCAAATATGTCACGGTCCCATCCTTGCTCCGCCGCGATGTCGCTGGCCAGGGCGATCGCGCTGCGATGGATGACGATATCCTGCTGGCTCTTGCTGGCAGAATCGCCGCCATAGTCGTCCGCTGAGACTTCATGGGGCAAGTCGATGATGAAGCCAGAGTTACGTCCCGCGGCTCCTTCGCCAATGACACCAGCGTCCAGTACCGCGACCCGCAGCGCTGGATCGAGTTGAGAGATTCGCCGAGCTGCGGACAGGCCCGCAAAACCACCGCCGATAACCACAACATCGGCGGTAAGCGCCCCTTCAAGGCGGGGTTTTTCGCCACGAGAAGGTAGCATCGCAACCCATGCCGAAACGCCCGTGTTCTTCGGGAGTTTTGAGGTAGTGAATACCTTCTTCGAATCCTTGCTCACGCTGCCATCGCTTCCCGCTTCGCGAGGTCGCCAAGGACCGCCTGCAAAGCTTCAATTCTGTCGGGAGACAAACCTCTCAGAGGCTTGCGAGGGCTGCCTGCGCCGTGGCCGGTCAGTTCAGCTGCCGCATAAACAGATTGCACATAATCTCCATCCCAGAGCAGCGACATGACTGGCTCAAGTGCAGACCAGATTTCGCGTGCCGCTTCCCAATTGCGGGCCAAAGCCGCCGCTACGAGAGCAAGACAAGTGCGCGGCGCGAAGTTCGCGCCGCCCCAGATGAGGCCGCTGCAACCTGCATAGAGTGCATAGGGCACGAGCTGGTCAGCGCCGTTCATAACGGGAAGGCCGGTACGGATCAGCGATGCCTGTTTTCCAAGATCGCCGCTGCTGTCCTTTACGGCACAGAACCCTGGAATGTCGCAAAGTTCTTTCAGGAGAGACGGAGTGACGGCGACGCCCACCGCCTGAGGCACGTTATAGCCGATGACGGGTAGCCCTGCTTTCCCGACTTCCGCATAGAAGTCGATGATGCCTCGATCGTCTGTCGGCCCTTCGAAGAATGGCGGCAGGACCATGACGCCATCCACACCGCAATCCGCCGCGTGCCGTGTGCGCTCCACGACGTCCTCCGAAAGAAGGGCCGAAGTCTGCGCAATGATCTTCGCACGTCCATTGATGATCTTCGAACCGTGTTGCACCAGCTGCTTGGATTCTTCCTTTGACAGGTAGACGTGCATGCCGGTGCCGGAGCTGAGGACAAAGCCAGGGATGCCGAGCGCCAAATAGCGTTCAAGGTTCTCCTCTAACTGCCCGAAATCAATACGCCCCTCAGCGTCGAAAGGTGTCGTGAGGGCGAGGTTGAGTCCAGGGAAAGGAAAATCCGTCATCTTAAAATCCCGCAATTTCGGCGTTAGTGAGATTCAGCCAGATTGTCTCCGGTTGGGTGTTTATCGTGGGCGTCGATCGCGCTGTCTCGTCCGCCAAAATCAGATTGCCTGTATGGGCCGCGCAGCCCATACAGGCGGGTATCGATGATCGAACCGGCAGTCGCTCCGCCGGGACGGCGGCTACCAATTGAGCTAATCTTCAACGAGGCGCCGATCATCGCTTGTCCTTTGAATCTGACTTGTAGCCATGTCTCGCAAAGAAGCGGTCGAGCTCTCTCTGCTGGGGGACTTGACCCGTAAAGATCGCGATATACTCGGGAATCCGCTTCATCCTGACCGCCAAGTCCTCTTGGGCTTGCATA
>NZ_JBBNAN010000489.1:0-7412 GCF_037994405.1 Phyllobacterium sp. | reverse complement strand
GGGCACGGCGGTTCGCGCCGAGCAACCATCGGCGATTCTGAAATGAATACTGTCGGCCATGTTCGTCCGATGACTGGTTTTCGTGTCCCGAGCGATATGTATGCGCCAAGAGCGGGCACGCTTGCATGATCTGCCGGACCACCTGCTGCGCAACATCGGCATTTGGCCGTTCCGAGATCCTGTCCATCACCGGATTTGGCGCGAAGGAACTGTCACGGAGGCTGCGTGGTTGAAGGAAGATGGATGCTTGATCCACCCCGCTTCACTATTCGCGAAATACTGGGCGGCATTGCACGGCAATCGTCGCCTATAAGAAATCAGAAAGAGCCGTCCTCTTAGTTTCCATGCTCGCGCAAACGCTGGATACCATGGCGCAGCCGCATGCTCCAAACATGCCGCGGAATAACCGCTGCCCAACAAAGGAGCCAGCTATGAACATCTCGTTCGGTACATATTCTCGCCCGTCATCCTTCAAGTGGGATGACATTCGCAAGGGTCCTACTCTGGAAACGGTGCGCGAACACATCGATCGCGTCGTCAATTTCACCCGGTACAGTGGCATTGCCCGCAAACGCTAGGTGATGAACGGCCAAGGGCAAAGGGAGGGACGCATGGTGGCCTTCCCTTTCAATGGAGAGAAAGGGCAGCACCTCGTTCACACGCGGCCGCTGAAATCATCGCCGCACGCCTCCACGCCAAATCGGGTTCTGCGCGTCGAAAAGAGCCAACTCGAAATTCAGCGATCCCCATAAAGCTTGCAAACTGTCAGGCCAAATTCGGTTGCCAAGACGTGGCCGTGGAATGCGTTGTTGCGGATTGAAATGCTAGTCCGTAAAGTGTTCTCGCTAGCAAAATATTAGATGGGCGGGCCAGCTTGGATATCGCCATCACGGTTCTGGGAGATTTTTCGGTTTACCGGGATAAGGCAGCGATTTCGCTACCGCAATCGCGGAAAACCAGGGCGCTGCTCGCCTATCTGGCGGTGCTCGGGAAACCGCAGCGCCGCGAGCGGCTTTGCGAATTGTTTTGGGATGTCCCGGACGATCCGCGCGGTGCGCTTCGATGGAGCCTTTCCAAGCTGCGCCAGATTCTTAATGCAGACGGCGAGGAACGACTGCAGGCCGACCGCAACTTCGCGCATTTGAAACCGGGAACGTTTGTTCTCGATTACGAACTGATCAGAGGTCTTTCGTCCGAATCGATCGGAGGGCTTACTACCGAACGGCTCGGGGTAATCGCCGCGGCATTCACAGGGCCATTCCTTGTCGATCTCTATCTTCCGCACTGTTCAGCGTTCGAGGCATGGCGGGTCTATTGTTCCAACGAGATCGAAATCTTGCATCTGAAAACGCTTCGAACCCTAATCGACCGTCTCGGCGACGAACCGGAGCGGGCGCTGGCTTACGTGCACACCCTCCAGACGCTCCTTCCCGACGAGGACTTCGCAAAGGAGATAACCGGGATCAACGACCGAGCACGTCAGACGGCGGCAACCAGATCGGTGACGGAGGCCTTGTCGGCATCCCTGACGGGCAGCGCGGTTCGGTCGGCTGCCGAAGCGACAGCGGGGTTGCCTTCCGGGAACTGGCCGGCCGTGCTCGGGATTGGCGCCAGGAAGCAGTCGATACACTATGCCCACTCAAGTGACGGCACACGGATCGCCTATGCCGTGAACGGTTCTGGTCCGGTAATCGTGCGGGCGACACACTGGATGTCACATCTTGATTTCGATTGGGAAAGCCCGGTTTGGGGCCACTGGATCGACGCGCTGTCGGACGGCTTCACCCTGCTCAGATATGACGGGCGCCTGAACGGGCTGTCCGACACCACGGCGCAGAATACCTCACTCGACGCGTTCATTGCTGACCTGGAATGTGTCGTCGATGCCGCGGGTTTCAAACAATTCGTCCTGCTTGGAATTTCGCAAGGCTGCGCTCTATCGGTTGAATACGCGGCCCGACACCCCGAAAGGGTCGCCGGTCTCCTTCTTTACGGCGGCTATGTTCGGGGATGGCGCGCACGCGGCGATGCGAATGAAATCGGGCGGCGCGAAGCAATCGCGGCCCTGATTCGCCAGGGCTGGGGCCAGGACGATCCGATATTCCGTCAGCTATTCACCAATCTCTTCATCCCGGGCGCGAACCGCGTGCAGATGGACTGGTTCAATGAATTGCAGCGGCGGACGCTAACACCAGAAAATGCGTGGCGATTGTCCAATGCTTTCGCGGATATCGACGTGTCTGCCCGGCTCAATGAGCTACGTTTGCCCACCCTGGTTCTGCATGCGCGAGGCGATCGGGTTGCGCCACTGTCCGGTGGTCTTGCACTTTCCGGCGCAATCCCAGGTGCACGCTTCGTGGAGTTAGACAGTTTTAATCATATCTTGCTAGCCGAGGAGCCGGCGTTTCAGGAATTTGTAAGGGAGGCCACGGGTTTCGCCAACCAGGTGTTCGAAACCAAAGCGATCGTTGCGATCGACAAGCGCACCAGACGCCACGCGACGATCCTGTGCGCGGTCTTTGTGAGTCCGGTTCAGGCGACGGAAGAATTCTCCCCGGAAACGGCACTTGAAATCATCGATTCTCTGCTCTTGAAAGCTGTTGAGTTAGTGCGTGCGAATGGCGGGACGGTGCTCAGCGTTACGGACAACGAACTAATCGCGTCGTTCGGGGCGCCCGACGCGCAAGAAGGCCATGCCGCGCTCGCTTGCCGAACTGCACTCAAGCTGCGCGAGACGGCGCTTAACGAGCCCCAACCCATGACCAGGGTCCGCATAGCCATGGACACGGGCGTCGTGATCGTCGGTCAGGCGCGCGTGGTCGGAGCTGGCGCGCTGGAAGTGCGTGGTGGACCGGTGACGGTCGCCAATGCGCTGAGCCAGGCCCTACACCGGGATCTCGTTGCGGCGACCGAACGGACGCATACCTCGGCCGGCGGCTTTGTGAGCATGAAACCGCTGAGGTCACGAACCGTATCTGATTTTTCGAAGGACCAACGTCTTTACGAGGTGCTCGAAATAAATCGCGGCCGCTCGCGCTGGCAGTTGCGGTCCCAGAGGCGCCTCTCACCCTTCATAGGGCGAGAGATGCCTTTGCAAATCCTCAACAAAGCCTGGCGTGATGCGCAAGGCGGCGAGGGCCAGACGGTGATCGTTGTCGGTGCTCCTGGGCTCGGCAAGTCACGCGTCACGCATGAATTCGTCGGCGCAATTCCGCAAGACGAAGCCGAGCATCTCGAAGCAGGCGCGCTGGAAACCGATCTCCAGAATGGTTATGTCGTAATCCGAAAAGTCTTGCAGGGTCTGTTCGGGGTGGATGAGTCCGAGGCGCCATCGGCGGCGGTTGAAAAAGTGTTAGTTGGGCAGAGCGATCGCCGCTTTGACAAACGCCTGCTCGACCCCATCATGGCGGTCATGGAATTGCCGGCACAGGATCCGATCTGGGCGGGAATTCCCGCAAAGGAGCGATCGCGGCGAATGCAGGAAGCCGTGGTGGCACTGCTGCTGTTTCTCGCAAATACGAAACCCCTAGTCCTACTTGTCGAGGACCTGCACTGGATCGATCTCGAGAGCGAGGCGATCCTGGTGCGGCTGGCGGAAGCCGCCTCCACCGGTCGAATTCTCTTCATCTTGACCTGCCGGCCGGAATATGACCGCAGTGCGTTTTCCACCGCCAGTCCGGTGGAATTTCGGCTCTCGGCGCTCAACGCGGCCGAGACTGGCGAGCTACTCGATTATCTCCTTGGTAAGGATCCACAACTCGATCGTCTGCGCGCCGATCTGGCTGAAGTATGCAAGGGCAATGCGCTTTTTCTCGAGGAAACCGTCCGCGCGCTTGCCGAGACCGGCAAACTGCAGGGGGAGCCCGGCCGGTACTATCCTTCCGGCGAGGTCGACGAAATTATAGTATCGGCGAGCATCCATTCGATCATCGACGCCCGCTTCGAACGGCTCGACGCCGACGCCAAGCGGGTGGCCGAAGTTGCGTCGATATTTGGAGGCGAGATCCCGGCCGTGCTGTTGCGGAAACTGGCGGCTTTGCCCGGAACGCGCTTCGATGCCGCTCTGCAGATCCTAAAGAAGGCAGATTTGCTCGTCGAAGTGCAGGTTTTCCCAGAAATATTCCTCCGCTTCAAGCATGCTCTCATCCGCAATTCGATCTCCGAGCGAATTGTCTCGTCTGCACGTGTTGACCTCCACCGGGCGGCTTTGGCGGAACTCAAGGCGTATTATGTGGACAGGATCGAGGAGCATGCTGAACGCTTGGCGAGGCACGCGCAGGCGGCCCACCTTTGGGAAGAAGCTGCCACCTATCTGCTGATGTCGGCCTGGAAAGCGATCCGGCGCTCGGCGCATGCCAGCGCGCTGGCTCACCTGGATCTTGGAATCCGTTTGCTGAAGGGCAACCGCGACATTGCGGACGCCGAAAGGCGCGAAATTGAATTTCAGCTCGCCAGAGGCGTTGCTCTCATGGCAGCAAGGGGCTGGGGTTCGACAGAAGTGCTAGCGGCATTCGAACGTGCCGAGGAGCTCTGCGAGAGAACAGGGGACCAGTCACGCCTGTTTACGACGCTGCGCGGCCGCGCACAGTATTACATGATCAGCGGAAAACCGGCGGCGGCGCAGGAGCTCGCCTGCCGATGCGCCGAGTTGATCGAGGGCCGCTCCGATCCCGGTTTAGAGATCGAAACCGACCACATGTTCTGGACCAACAATTTCTTTCTCGGCCAAGTCTCGAGTGCGCTCAGGCATGCCGAGCGGGCGATCGACCGATATGACCCCGATCGCGACCATCACCTGACATACCTGTACTCCGGCCACGATCCGGGTGTGTGCAGCCGCTCTGTCGCTGGCCTATCTGCCTGGCTTTCCGGCGATCCTGTAACCGCCCGGCTGCGGTGCGACCAATCCATCGAACTCGCGGGTCGTTTTGAGCATCCGTTGACGACGGCTCTTGCATATTGGGGCCTGAGCTACCTGCACATGTTTGCCGACGAGCCCGAGCATGCGCTCGAAGCGGCCGAGCGCGAGCTGCAGATTTCTCGGGAGTTCCAGCTTCCGCTTTTGACCGGTCAGGCCGTTTTCCAGATCGGCTGGGCCCGGTTTTCGCTGGGGGAGCGCGAAGGCGGCTTGCGGCAGATGGACGATGCAATCACCTCCATTCGCGGAACAGGAGCCGAAATGGGACTGCCCTATTTTATCGGTCTCTATGCGGAGAGCGCGGCACTGGCGGGGAGGCTGGATGAGGCCGAGAAATCGATTGCCGCAGCTCTTGAGATCGGACGCCGCAACGGAAGCTATTTCCAGCTCCCCGAAGTGTTGAAGATCGAGGCAGAAATTCGTAGTCGTCGCGGCATTAGCCCGGTCGAAACAGAAAAGATCCTGTACCGCGCGAATGACGTCGCGGCCGCGCAGCATTCCGTAATGGGCCAGCTGCGGATATCGATAGAATTAGCGCGACGCCTTCGCGAACGCGGAGATGGTGAAAGCGCGCGCGGTTTGCTTGCGCCCCACTCGGACCTGATCGCGCGTCTCGGCGACAACAACGACGGGCGCGCCGCGCGAGAGTTTCTCTAGACTTAGACTTAGACTTAGCTAGTGGTGAGTTACGTCCGCGGGTTGGACGAGGACGATCCCGCGCGAGCGGCCCGAGCCTCCATCGACAGCCAGCATCGCCCGGTACATCAGTTGCATCGGTACCCAGGCGGGCGGATATTTGTAACGCGCCACGTCAAGCACGAGGACGCTGTCGGTGGGCTCGTCATAGGCGCCGATCGGTGACACATGGCCCGCGCCGGTCTGACCAAGGACCGAGCGGTCGTAGTTGACGATAACCCGCGTATCGTAGGCGGCCAGTCCCGCGATGATCGCCGTCCGCATAGCGTCGAGGCCCGTCTCCTCGGCAAAATGTACACGAGGGGTCACGCCGAGATTGCTGAAGAACTGCCCGATCTCAGCCAGTGTGAGCCCGTCGGTTACCACCGCCTCGAAGCTCTTCACCTGCTCGTTAGCGAGGACGAAGATGTTGTCCTGCGTGAAGTAAGGGTAAGGGTAGCGCGTCGGATCGAGAGGGCGCGGGATGCCGAGGCTGTTCAATGCGGCAGCCATGCTGGCGATAGAGCAGAAGGTAAGGAACCTCTCGCTCTCGACGTAGGAGTCGAGCATGAAATAGTCGCGGTTTTGGCGTGCGGACAGAAGGCGCCGCCAGCCTTCCTCCTCGACGATATAGATCACTCCGTCGGCCGCGCCGTCCGCAACGGCAGGATTCGTTCCGGCCCGCTGATCGTCTTTTCCAGAACCTTCAGGGACAGCTTCGGCGACGACGCGTCCGTCCAGGCCATCGGGGCGATCTCTGGTCAGAAGGGTAACTGTTGGACAGGTGGGGCAATCAGCGCCAGATCCAGCGGCCGGCATCAGGAGGAAGGCCCACAGAGCAAGGACACAGCCGACGATCGGGGAACGGATCATCCGAGAACTCCCTTGATGACGCTTGCCGGCCCACTGCAGGGGATGTTGCGGATCGGCCCCTTGCGTTGGTATTCGCTGGTCGAACGATCGCTTTGTCCTTGTCGCCGCCGCAAGAACGGTGCAGAGTAACGTAAGAGAAAAGCATATTGGCGACAAATGGTTTTCTGGTGGGGGAGTATTTTTATGCGAGCCTTGAGTAAAGTTCTATCGGACTTAGGGCTTGAGAATTACCTCGCCCTCTTTGACGAGAACGCCAGGGCAGACATCATTCGCTCCGACACGCTATCCGACCGCCTACGCCGTGTTACATTGGATAATCGCAGCCTTGATCATATCCCTCTTCTCCATGCAGTATATCAGGCTGTTTCGGGGAGAAGAGGTACATGGCCTTGTGAGAGAGCTGCATAAGTCTCTTGGCCTCGTGCTGATCGCGTTGATCCTGTTGCGACTGGTGCTTCGTGTATCTTCGGCTATGCCCCCGCGATTTCCCGACGCATCCAGGCTTCGCGCGATCGGTGCCCATCTCGTGCATATCGCCCTGTGGGGTCTCATGATGGCCGTTCCAGCTATGGGCGTTGCTTTTTTACTGGCGCGCGGTCGGGGCTCCGATCCGGCACCTTCAATGCCGATATCCTGGCATTCGTCTGAATGTTGATCCCGCGTAAGCTTCTTGCGCGCGCGGGCGGATCACTCGTGCAGCACACCTCCGTAAGAGTGTCCTTCATCGCACGGCTGACGCAGGCGAGGGACCAGATGGAGCGGCGTCTGCGTGGCCGCCGCTCATCCAGCAGCCTTCCAACCGCCATTGACCTGATCCTGTCGCGGCGATCGTGTCCGCCGCGATGATTGCCAAAGCGGCGAGAGTCACGCCGCGGGGAGCCCTCAACCTGATCGCCGAACTTGGGGTCCGCGAAGTAATGGGGAGGGGACGATATCTGTTGTTGAC
>NZ_JBBNAN010000488.1:0-4379 GCF_037994405.1 Phyllobacterium sp. | reverse complement strand
TTGGGGATGCACGTCAACATCCGGCTGTCCATCGAAACGAAGCTCAGAAAATTGATGAAGAAACGAGATTTCTGACGGCCAAGCTGCTGCGGATGCTCGTTGTTGCAAAAGGTCTACCTCAAATTGGCTGCCGCTCAGGCGTTTCAGTCAGTGGGGAGACGGGTGCACCGAAATAGGCAGTGTGGAGCTACAACAGACTGTACCTCACCTTCGAACCCAACCGTCAGCCCGAATTGCACCGGTTCCTCCAACATCTTGGGCCAAAGTCAACCGTTCGATCGCGCATTCTTATGAACGTCTGTTCTGCACCAATAGCGCCCATTAATCGAGCGTTATGGCTGCCTCGTCGGCCCACACCTTGAATTTGGTCAAAACGTTTGGCCCGAATATGTTTGTCAAAGGCACGTCTGCAGCGTCCCGGCCATGGGCGACCTTGATACGTCCGATGCGGGGGGCGTTGTTGCGCGGATCGAATGCGTGCCACTGACCGCCTAGAAACACTTCCATCCAGGCGCAAAAATCCATCTCCGCATAAGGGGGCGGCAGACCGATATCGGTAATGTATCCGGTACAATACCGTGTCGGAATATTCAGGCATCGGCAAAAGGTAACGGCGAGATGCGTGTAATCCCGGCAAACACCATGGCCCTCGCCGAATGCCTGGTACGCCGTGCGTGTCGGATTGGAATATTCATATCCAAACTGGATATAGTGGTGCACGTAGTCGCAAACAGCCTGAACACGCTGCCAGCCGAGCGGCGTTTGTTCGAAAAGCCGCCAAGCATTGTCGCTCAATAAATCCGTTTCGCAATAACGGCTGCCCATGAGGTAGACGAGCGTGTCATCCGGAAGGTCCTGCACAGGGTGTTGAACAGCATCAAGGACGACGGGATCTGGACCACCGCTATCGTTGACTACCGCGTCTGTCCTGAGGCTGAATTGGCCTGCCGGTGCAAGGATCCGGTTGCACCAATTTCCAAACTGGTCATGGTAGCCAAGAGCATTGACCGGAGGTGACGTATTGAAGGCCTCGACGCCGATCAAATCGTCAACACGCGAGTGGTGAACGTTCAATATGGCAATCAGCGGTGTTTCTTGCGGAAACTCGAATGTTAGTTCACACCCGACATGTATCCTCATATGCGGCACTCCGTAGGCTGCAACCAACAATGGAAAGGCGGGCGATTCGAAATATCGCTCAGGCTTGAACATAAGTCATTTTGGAAGGACATCTTCCCCAAGCCGTCGGCAACTGGCCATCGGCGGCGCGGCTGGTGTGCATCGTACATAGTTTTTGGCTAGTTGCCCCGTTTAAAATCGGCTGGTGTCAGCACATACATGTTCCTGCGACCGGAAGAATAAACGTCCCGTGCCACATCGAGAATTGTACCGCGCGCGGCATCAAATGCGGCGAGATAATCCTCTTCTGCTGAATGGGTGTTTGATCTGGCCTTCGAGAATGCGGCGGTCTCGATGAAAAACGGAACTTCAAACAATCCATCATAGCCGAGAAAGCGCACGCGCTGATGTGCCGTATCATAGCTGCGGCTTCGGTTGGGGAACATTAGCGCCATATCATCATCCTTAAGGCAAACCAACTGGTAGGGTGTCGATCAACTCCGGGTTGAGCCTGGCAGCCCGACGCCGCTCCACGTTGTTCGCATTGAGCGATAACATCATCCAAGTAGCGGTCGTTTCGTTGAGTCCCGTTGTGGAATGTTCGCCCATATCAGCGGGAAGGCCGGTATAGACGTGGTAAACCGTCCATGATCGGTTGGGCTCTATTCGGCGACCATAATGATGATGCATGCTGAAGCGATGAGACGCTCCGCCTTCGTTTTCCCAAACACCAATATCGATGGCGTTCTGGTCGTTGTCGAATTCATAGATCGTCAAAATTAACACCTTATGGACTGCAAACTTCAGTTTCGTTGATACGGCTTAGAAAGCAGAGCCGAGACGCGTGGGCTAGTCCCGCGCGTCCTGTCGCGCCGAATTTACCAAGTAATTCCAAAGAGTATCGAATAGACCAGGAATACAATGGCAACGGAAAATAAGGCTTTAAACAAAATTATCTTCCGATCATATATATAATTTTGAACCTGATTAAGATTTTTCATGGCGGCCTCCTTCGTTAAAAATATTTAGGCCCAAATAACACAATACCACAAAGCGAAGAATTGTAGGGAATTATTTGTGATCTGACGTTGTTTCTCTTTTTATTACAGGGCGGCGTGCCCTTCAGCCGCAATTAAAGCACAATTGAAGCGCAATGTTTTGTAAATCGTCTTTTGGCCAAACTTGGCTCTTTGCGGCGTCAGAAATCCTCGATGCGCCGATCTTATTCCAAATTGCCGATTACTATGTGAAAAGTTGGTTGCCCAGCAATTGTGGCTCCAATCCGCGCATTGTTCCGAAAGAGGAATTTGCATGACCACGCGCACCAAACGTTCAATCGCTCATTTTGCAGCACCCTTTACCTTGCGCGGATTGGACGGGGTTCAGCCAGCGGGGGACTATGATATCGATGAGGATGAGGAAATGATCGAAGGCCTGTCCTGGCTCGCCTACCAGCGCGTTGCGACTTTCATCCACATCCCGGCGAGGAATTCCGACCAACGCAGAGTGCAGCTTGTTGCGATCGACTACCCGGAACTCGAAACGGCACTTCAAAAAGATCAGGAGACAATGAAATGAACATGTACCGACGTTTTAAAATCCGCGAAACCACACCCCATCGTTTTACGATCGGCCAGCAGGTCCGAATGAGAAGCGGCGGCGGGGCAATGATGAAGACGACTGCGATATTCGAGATTCTGGCGACCCTTCCACCCTTGGGCCAGTCCTTTCAGTACCGTATCCGCGACGCTGAAGAGAAATACGAACGGATCACCACGGAAGATAACCTCGAAGCCATCGACATTTGGAGCAGCGGCGACCGCAACAGTTTTAAGGCATCGGCAGACGCGTGACCATTCAGGAGATAATGCCGCAGGAAATCAAGGTCCAGCTTGAAAGCAGTATCCATCTGACGATCGTCATGCACCAGGATATGCCCGTGCGTTTTATTGCGACTGGAGTGAAACGTGCAGCCGACTGCTATGAGCTTTGTAATACTCAACGCTGACGAAAGACCTTATTTCTGACCACGAGGGAGCATCTCCTATGCAGGTAGCGCACGAACACCGACCGGATCGGAACACTGGCCTCAGCATGTCGGGGCCGGACGGGAAGGGCAATATCACCATATCGGGTCCAATTGAAGAAATCCCACAGGCGGTGCTGGAGCTCGCACACGATATGAAAACCGCAGCACCAGGTGAGCCATGGTGCTGTATATGCCAGCTCGACGGACGCAAATACGAAATTCATCCCAAGATACCCGGCGACGCGATGGCAGCAGCATCATACAAATGTTACAGACAAACCGGCCTCGGATCATTCACAAGGTTGAAGCGTGGGCCCTGTTGATCTCCGGTCAGTCCGACTTTGCCACCCGCACATAATACGATCCAGGACGCTTTGCCAAACACCCAACAAGTTCCGACCAAAACGCGAATGCTCTGCTGAAATATCGCAAGGTTCGGATGGGCCCAGGCCGCAACAGGCGAAAGAGAGAAGGAACTGACAAAACCGACGAAAATGCTAAATGCCAACGGCAGCCTGATCTTCATCGGCATTGAAGCTGATAGTAGGTCGCTCGTCAAACATTGATACTGAGACGGAAAACGACAGAGAGAGTCGCGACCGTACCCGACCGCGATCCCTTTGGTTTCAATAGTGTTTCAGGACCCGGTGCTTCTTGGATCACTCATGCCCACCTGAATTGGTGAGCGATCGGCAATCATGACTTCTGCCGTGATCAGGAGCCCAGCGATTGATCCGGCATCCTGCAGAGCCGTTCGAACAACCTTGGCCGGATCAACGATGCCTGCCTCGATCATATCGACGTAGAGTTCGGTCTGCGCATTGAAGCCGTGATTGGGCTTCTTGCCCTCCAATAGTGTACCAACCACGATCGAGCCCTCGGCACCGGAATTCTCGGCGATCTGCCGGACCGGCGCTTCGAGCGCTTTCAGGACGATCGAAATGCCCGCCGTTATGTCAGCATTGGGCCCAGCAAGAGCAGTCAAAGCTGCCTTGGCCCGCAAAAGTGCGACGCCGCCACCCGCGACGATTCCCTCTTCGACGGCCGCACGTGTCGCGTTCAACGCATCATCGATACGGTCCTTCTTTTCCTTTACTTCGATTTCGGTTGCGCCACCGACACGTATGACCGCAATGCCGCCAGCGAGTTTCGCCAAGCGTTCCTGCAGTTTCTCCTTGTCATACTCCGAGGTGGTCTCCTCGATTTGTACCCGGATTTGCTGGACACGGGC
>NZ_JBBNAN010000487.1:0-18487 GCF_037994405.1 Phyllobacterium sp. | reverse complement strand
CTGGCCGCGCTTCCCGTCATTGTAGAACGTGGCATCATCATCCGCGAATTCGCGGCGAAGATAGCCCGCAAGCGACTGCGATACTTGATGGAATGCCCTCAGGGGCCAGAGCCGGATGCGTCGGGCTACAAGTACACCGGCTTTCATGCAATTCGGCATTTCTATGCATCTTGGTGCATCAACCGCCGGGAAGATGGCGGGCTGGCTCTACCCCCCAAAATGGTTCAGGAGAGGCTCGGGCATTCGTCAATAACGTTGACGATGGACACCTACGGGCACCTTTTTCCACGCAATGATGATGGGGAAGAATTGGCTGCCGCTGAGCAAGCACTTTTGAGCTAACTGCGACATAGATGCGACATGGCGATATAAGAAGTTGATTTTGTTATCGCAAAGTAAGTTTCCTAATCTGTAGGCCACTGGTTCGAATCCAGTCGGGATCACCACTCTTCAGGACAACGATGGATTTTCCTTGCGCCCGCAGTTTCTCTGTCACGCTTTCATGATCTTGCCGATCACTTGCCAAAAAGATTTTTGCCGCTTCACGACGGCCAAGGTGCACGATCGCAGGTGCGACGGACTTGTCGAAGAGGATCACGTCGGCCATTTGCATCGCCCGGACTGATCGCAACGTGAGCAATTCCGGGTCGCCAGATCCGATCGCAATTTCAGTAATTGATCCGTTCGCAGGGTTTGCCGCGGCGATCTCGCCGACTGAATTCAGCAACGACACTTCATCCGGCGCATGGTCAGACGAGAAGGCCCGATCGACAAATTCTTCCCAAAAACGACGGCGTTGCGGGCCCGGCCTCAAAAGATCACCGATTTGACTTCGTACTGCCTTCGCCAAATGCGCCCAACTCGGAAGCGAAGCGGGTAAAAGTGCTTCGACGCGCCGCCGGATTGCCTGGCCGAGAATAGGTGCTGCTCCGTCGGTCGAGATGCCGATCACCACCGGCGACCGGTTGACGATGGAACCAAACTGAAACTGGCAGAAAGCGGGACGGTCGATCACATTGCATGGAACACCCGCCTCGATAGCGGCATTTAGAAAGTCGCAAGCCTGTTCGTCCGTCGGCATATCGGCGACGGCAATTGCCGCGTCTTGGAAGCTAGCTTTGCTCCAGTCACACGGATGATGAACCAGTAACGAGCCTCCCGTTAGCGCCGACATTTCTTCGCTCAGCACCTCCGCATGTACGTGAACCTCTGCGCCAGCAGCCGCAAGCAATTCGGCTTTCCACGCCGCCGCCGCACTTCCGCCTGCAACGAGCGCACATTTGCCGCGAAGGTTAAAGAAAACCGGCAGCACTGCGAGGCTGCCAATGCTGGACGGTGCGGGACTACTCTGCTGCTTCGACAATATTTGCATCGATAACACCTCTGATTTCCGCACGGCAGGAGCCGCAATTTGTTCCAGCCTTCAACGCCTCACCGATGCCTTCCACGGTATGGCAGCCACCGCGGACCGCCGCCGCAATTTCGTTTTTCCCAACCGAGAAGCAAGCGCAGACGATTGCGCCTTTGTCGGGCATGTCCCTGCCCGGCCTTCCTGCCAGGAGTTGGAAACGCTGGTGCGCATTGGCAAATTGCTGCACGAGCTGTTCACTCGCCCAACTGCGCGAGACGGTGACCGGCTCACGCGCCACATAGAGCACGCCAATCAATTTTTCCCCTTCGAACGCCGCAATCCGGTGTTGGCCCTGCCGAAGATCGTGATAGGCGAGCAGCGCGACATCGGAGCCGATGCCGAAGAGCTGTTGGGCGAGCGCGCTCCAGTCCTTGGGCTCCTCGTGGCTAGCCAATTCCAGCCGGAAACCGCCTTTCGTTCGTGCGAGCGCCCAATAGTCTTCGGCAGAAGCAGGCTTTTCGCGCGTAACCGCGAAACCATACCAGCGAGCCTGAAATGGGCTGATGGCGACCTGTGCCATTTTGAGCGCCGGCTGACCGGAGACTGGATCGACGTTGGCTGTGACCAGCGTATCCACGCGGGCCTTACCGGCAAACTGCCCGGTCCAATGCATGGGCACGAAGACGTTTCCTCGCGCTTGCCGGTCTGTCAGCAGTGCCCTTACGATTATCGTGCCGTTGATATTTTTCAGCCTGACAAGGCTGGCATCGCCAATGCCGTACCCGGCAGCATCAAGCGGGTGTATCTCGACAAAGGGTTCAGCAAAATGCCCCGATAGGCGGGCGCTTTTTCCTGTGCGCGTCATCGTATGCCAGTGATCCCGGATTCGCCCGGAATTGAGAATGAAAGGATAGCGCGGATCGGTTGCTTCGGCATCTGCGGGACGCACGGCAACAAAGCGTGCACGACGATCGTCCGTGTAGAAGTCACCCTCTCCAAAGAATCGCCTGTCAGTACTCGGCTCATTCCCGCTTTGCGGCCATTGAAAAGGCGACAGCGCGTCGTAACTCTCATCGGTTATGGCGGCATGGGCACTGATATCAAAATCGCGGCCGCCGCGATTCCGATATCCTGAGAGAGCCGCATGCTCGGCAAATATCTGTGACGGGTTTTGATAGGCGAAACCCGCCGTAAAGCCCATGCGCCGTGCCACCTCACTGATGATCCACCAGTCCGGCTTGGCCTTGCCCGCCATGGCCAAGAACGGGCGCTGACGGCTGATCCGCCGCTCGGAATTGGTGACTGTGCCGTCCTTTTCACCCCAGGCGGCAGCCGGAAGAAGCACATGCGCGTAACGGGTCGTATCGGTCAGCGTATTGATGTCCGATACGACTACAAAAGGGCAGATTTTTAGGGCTTCAACCACGAGGTCCGCTTCCGGCATCGAATCAACCGGATTGGTTGCCATGATCCACAGTGCTTTGACCTTACCTTCTCGCACCGCAGTGAAGAGATCGACAGCCTTCAACCCAGGGTTGGATGCGATTGTTGGCGACGTCCAGAAATCCTGGACCAGCTCTCGATGGTCATCATCTTCTAGTTGCATGTGGGCCGCCAGCATGTTGGCCAGCCCGCCAACTTCGCGGCCTCCCATGGCATTGGGCTGACCGGTTACCGAAAACGGCCCCATTCCCGGGCGGCCAATGCGCCCCGTCGCGAGATGGCAATTGATGATGGCATTGACCTTGTCAGTGCCGCTGACCGACTGGTTCACACCCTGACTGTAGACCGTTACGACCCGTTCGGTGTGGGCGAATAGCATAAAGAAGTCCCGCAGTTCGTCGGGGCCCAGCCCTGTCCTGGCAGCAATGCTGCGCAGGTCATGACTTTTGGCTATTGCCAATGCCGCGTCGAAACCGGATGTGTATCGATTGACATAGCCTTGGTCTACCGCGCCTTGCGCGGCGAGAAATCCAAGCAGTCCAACAAACAGTGCTGTATCGCCGTCCGGTTTGATCTTCAGATGCATGTCGGCGATATCCGCAGTCATGGTCCGGCGCGGATCGATGAGCACGACACGCATGTGCGGCCGTTTGGCCTTGGCCGCTGCGATACGCTGATAAAGCACCGGGTGGCACCAGGCGAGATTGGAACCTGTCAATACAATGAGGTCGGCCAGTTCCAGATCCTCATATGTTCCGGGCACGGTATCGGAGCCAAAAGCACGGCGGTGTCCGGCCACAGAAGAAGACATGCACAGACGTGAATTGGTATCGATATTGGCGGAACCGATAAAGCCTTTCATCAGCTTGTTGGCGACGTAATAATCCTCGCTCAGAAGCTGACCGGACACGTAGAATGCAACACTGTCCGGTCCATGCTCCCTGATCGTCTCCGAAAAGCGGCCTGCCACCAGCTCAAGCGCCGCATCCCAGCTTGCAGGCCTTCCATCGATCTGTGGTTCCAGCAGCCTTCCTTCCAGATCGACGGTCTCGCCAAGAGCGGAGCCTTTCGAGCAAAGACGCCCGAAATTGGCGGGGTGATGGGGGTCACCCTTGATGCCTATGGCTCCGCTCTCCTCCCTGGTGGCGAGAACGCCGCAGCCTACCCCGCAATAAGGGCAGGTGGTGCGAACGCTTTTGGAGGAGCTATTTTCCATTCTATTCCGCCGCAACAGCAGCACGTTCGAGCAAGGCAAGGATATGGTCACCATCGAGCTTGATGGGAACAGTCTTGACGCTTCCTTCGTCGGCTCCGAGCGCCTTTCCGGTTTCGAGCGAAATCACCCAATTGTGCAGCGGACAGGTAACCGCTGCTCCATGCACGATGCCCTGGCTCAGCGGTCCACCCTTGTGCGGGCACTGGTCGTCAATGGCAAAGATCTGGTCTTCCATCGTTCGAAAAACTGCAATCTTGCCTTGAGGGGTCATCACGCAGCGCGCCCCGCGGCGGGGAATATCGTTGATTGATCCAATAAGGGTCCAGTCATTCATGTGACTTCACTCCGCTGCCTGTGCGTAACCAATCGTGGCCATGGGCTGGAATTCATGTTTGTCGACGCCCGATACACGCTCCGACCAGGGATCGACCTGCGCGAACTTCTGGCTGAAAACAAAACGGTCGAAATAGGCCTTGCGCTTTTCCGCATCGCTCATGATCTGGCGGCGAATTTCATCGAGCCCAATGCGTTTGGCCCATTTGTAGATGCGCTCCAGATAACGGCCCTGCTCGCGATACATCTGTGTCAGCGCCACGACATGCTCCAGCGCCTCGTCTTCGGTTTTCACCAGACCGAGGACCTCCGTCCCCTTGATGTCGAGACCGGCGGCACCGGCAAAGTGGATCTCGTAACCGGAATCGACGCAGATGATGCCAACATCCTTGCAGGTCGCTTCGGCGCAATTGCGCGGACAACCGGAGACCGCCATCTTGACCTTGGCGGGCGTCCATGACCCCCACATGAATTTTTCGATGCGGATGCCAAGTCCTGTTGAATCCTGGGTGCCAAACCGGCACCAGTCTGTTCCGACGCAGGTTTTCACTGTGCGCAGGCCCTTGGCATAGGCCTGTCCGGACACGAACCCGGCCTTGCCGAGATCTGCCCAGACGGCCGGCAGGTCCTCCTTCTTGATTCCCAGCATGTCGATGCGCTGACCACCCGTCACCTTCACGGCCGGAATATCGAATTTGTCGACCACGTCGGCAATGGCACGCAGTTCCTTCGAATTGGTAACGCCGCCCCACATGCGCGGCACAACCGAATAAGTCCCATCCTTCTGGATATTGGCGTGGACCCGTTCGTTGATGAAGCGCGATTGGTAATCATCCGCATATTCATCCGGCCAGTCCGCCACGAGATAATAATTCAGTGCCGGGCGGCACTTGGCGCAGCCGCAAGAGGTCTTCCATTCCAGCTCCTGCATCACAGCCGGAATCGACTTGAGTTTCTTCGCCATGATCAGGCGGCGCACATCATCGTGGCCGAGATCCGTACAGCTGCACATGGGTGTGACGGCCGAAGGATTGTAGGAATCGCCCAGCGTCAGGGACAGCAGCTGTTCGACAAGGCCGGTACAGCTTCCACAGGAGGCAGAAGCCTTCGTATGGGCACGCACATCATCCAGCGATGTCAGACCTTTTCCGCTAATTGCACCAGTTATCTTGCCCTTACAAACGCCGTTGCAACCGCAGATTTCTGCATCATCTGGCAAGGCTGCAACGGCCGCCATAGGGTCCAGTGGGGACCCTCCCTGATAGGATTGGCCGAAAATCAGGGTATCGCGCATCTCCGAAATATCGGTGCGCTTCTTGGTGAGGTCGTGGAACCATGCACCATCGGACGTTTCGCCGTAGAGTACCGTTCCAATGATACGGTCGTCCTTCAGGACCAGACGCTTGTAGACGCCCGCTGCCGCATCGCGCAGTACAATCTCCTGCCGGTCATCGCCCTCACCAAGGTCTCCGACCGAAAACAGATTGATGCCAGTGACTTTGAGCTTGGTGGGTGTCTCGCTATGGACGAAGGCGGCGGTGCTGTCGCCCGACAATTGTGCTGCAACCACGCGCGCCATTTCATAAAGCGGCGCGACAAGGCCGTAGCACTGCCCGCCAACCTCCGCGCATTCGCCGATAGCAAAAATATCGGGGTCGGAGGTTCGCATCCCAGCGTCAGTGAGGATGCCGCGATTGATGTCCAGGCCAGCTTCCTTGGCGAGGGTGCCATTAGGACGGATACCGACCGCCATGACCACCAGATCAGCCGGAATGATCGTGCCATCGGCAAGCAGCACTCCCTCCACCTTGCCGTTGCCGATGATTTCCTTGGTATTGGCCTTCGTCATGACGCGGATGCCGCGTTGTTCGACTGCCTTTTCCAGGAGATAGCCCGCTGCTGGGTCAAGCTGACGCTCCATCAGCGTCGGCATGACGTGCAGGACCGTGACCTCCATGCCGCGCGATTTGAGGCCCGCTGCTGCTTCGAGACCGAGCAGTCCGCCGCCAATGACAATCGCCCTCGCCCGCGACTGGGCGGCAAGCAGCATGGCGTTGACATCGTCGAGATCGCGATAGGTCAGAACACCGGGAAGATCCTTTCCTGGCAGGGGCAGTATGAACGGCACTGACCCGGTGGCGATCAGGAGCTTGTCATAAGGCTCAGTCGTTCCCGCGTCCGAGGTGACGGTCTTCGCCTCGCGGTCGATATTGACGATCTTATGACCCTTATAGAGCGTAATGCCGTGCTTGATGTACCAGCCATCGCCATGGATGATGATTTCCTCGAATTCCTTCTCGCCGGAAAGCACTGGCGACAGCATGATCCGGTCGTAATTCACACGCGGTTCTGCGTTGAAAATCGTCACGTCATAGGCATCGGGCGCGAGTTCTAACAGATGTTCGAGGGCGCGTCCCGGCGCCATGCCGTTGCCGATGACAATCAGTTTCTGGGTCATGGGTTTCATTCCAATTATTAGGCCAAAGCGCTGGTCGGATTTGCCGAAATGCCGCGCCGTTGCATTTGTCTGATGGAGAAGTGCATCCAGACCATCGCAACCGCGACGATCAGGAAGAGCAGCATGAAGCAGCTCGACCACAGGCCGGTCAGGTCCTTGAGCAACCCAAACGCGATCGGGAGGATGAAGCCGCCAAGCCCACCTACCATGCCGACGACACCGCCGACGGCGCCCACACTGTTGGGGTAGTAGGCCGGGATATGCTTGTAGACCGCAGCCTTGCCGAGGCTCATGAAAAAGCCGAGGACAAAGATCACGGTGACGAACACAGTTGGAGTGATGGCAAGCGGCACCGGTAGCGAGGCTTGTGTGGCCGGCAGCGAGAGAATGAGGGTGGCTACGCCCCCGGCAGCAAGTGTCATATACATAACCTTGCGCGCGCCGATCTTGTCGGAGAGGATACCGCCATAAGCGCGGAAAATGCTGCCAGGGATCGAATAGGCTGCGGCGAGCATGCCCGCTGCTTCGATTCCAAATCCATAGACGCCGACGAGGTAGCGCGGGAGCCAGAGCGCAAGGGCAACGAAGCCCCCGAAGGCAAAGAAATAATAGAGGGAGAAACGCCAGACCCGAAGGTCTTTCAGGGGCGCCAGTTCATGAAGAAAGCTCTTTGGCTGCTCGTTACGAAGAAGGCGCTCGCGGAACGCCGGATCGTCGGTCGTCGAGAACCAGAAAACGGTCGCCATAACGACAAGAGCAGCAGCCCATATTTCAGCGACCGCTTGCCATCCGAAGGCAACGAGGACAAGTGGGGCGAGAAACTTGGTGACAGCGGCACCAACATTGCCAGCACCGAAGATGCCAAGCGCGGTGCCTTGTTTGTCCGGCGGAAAGAAGGGGGACACATAGGCGACGCCAACGGCAAACGACCCCCCCGCAATGCCGACGCCGAGACCGGCAATCAGCATTTCTGGATAGGTTCTTGCGTAGGCGAGGAGAAACGTAGCGAGCGCAGCGGCCAGCATCGTTACCGTGTAAACAACCCGTCCGCCATACCGGCTGGTCCACACACCGAGCACGACGCGGATGACCGACCCCGTCAAGATCGGCATGCCGACAAGAAGGCCAAACTCCGCTTCGCTGAGATTGAGTTCCTGTTTGATACGGATGCCGATGATCGAAAAGATCGTCCAGACAGCAAAACAGATTGTGAATGCAGTTGTTGATATCCACAGGGCTCGCTGCGACTCTCCTGCTGGTATGCCAGTCGACAGAACGTCTTTCATCATACTTCCCCTGAAACGCTTCGGCCTTTCCAGCCGGCTCAGCCATAAAAAAACGCCGCTGGGTGCCGCACACTCCTGGAAATGAACCAGTGGAATGAACTTGCCCAAGCGACGTCGATGTCTTTTGAAGCACCCCGATGCCGGTGCCTGCGGTTCCTGTCGTCATTGACGGAACAAAATTAGTTATGCAAACCACGTGCCAGTTTGACGATAAAAATATAACCTATTGTTATAGATTGCTTATTTATCTGAATCGTCCCATAGGCTCAACAGCCTGGTGAGGAATCCAAAGCGAGCGATTTGTGCAATGGCACTCAATCCATGCAAATTTATTGTGCACGGCACAAAATTTATGCCGCCTCAAATATCACCTTGCTCCGAAGAACCCGTATCCGAAGTCTGGATATTGAACCCCTCCAGATAGCCGGGAATATTCTGAGGGTCGAATACGGCGCCGTCGATAAATCCGTCATCCATCGCAATCCCCTCGATCCGCAGATCATCGGACGGAATATCGGGGCGCGGTCCCAGGGCGTTGCGGTACAGGTCTGGACGAAACGCCAAAGCCGCCTGTTCGCACGTCTCCAGCGAATGGGCTGCCTGCCCCCACCGCACCATCTGACTGAAAATCCATTGCGCCTGACTGATCCACGGAAAGTTGGCGGCGTCACGATGGAAGGAAAAATATTCAGGGACCGTCCGCTCGGTTCCATCTGGATCGATCGTGAATTTTCCCAGCAACACCCGGTGAACGATTTCGAACGGCGCATCCAGATACCGCGGCCCGGCAAGGACGTGTGCCAGTTCGTGCCTGTTATCGGAGATATCGCACCAGGCCGCCGCGCGATCGAGCGCAACGATCAGGCGCGACAGGGTTTCCGGATTTTTTGCCGCCCATTCAGGCCTTGTTCCAACGACTTTCTCCGGGCTGGAAGGCCAGACATCTTCTTTGACGGCGACAATCCGGCCAACGTCCCGCGCTACTGCCACCATATTCCACGGCGCACCCACGCAAAAGCCGTCGATCACGCCTGCGGACAAAGCATCCGAAGTCATCGGCGGTGGTACGACAACAAGCTTCACATCTTGATCCGGATGAATGCCGCCGGCTGCGAGCCAGTAACGCAATTCGTAGTTGTGCGACGAAAATGGATAGGTCATGCCCAGCACTGGCAAAGCCTCGCCCTTTTCTCGCATGTCTTCAATCACCAGCTTGAGCGCTCTTGCATTGGCCAGCGCGTTCTCGCAGCCGGTCAAACCCGCCGTAGTTTGCATCCTACGATAAAGCTGCACAGAAAGCGTAATGGCGTTGCCGCCGCGGCCAAGGGAAAACGGTGTGATCACCGGCGAGGGGTTGGAGCCAAGTCCAAGCGCCGAGGCAACCGGCATGGGTGCAAGCATGTGTGCAACATCGAACTGGCGGAACGCCAGCCGGTCGCGGATATTGGCCCAGGAGACATCCTTGACCAGCTCAAGCTGAATGCCTTCGCGCGCAGCGAAGCCGAACTCCGCAGCGGCAATCAGCACCGAGGCATCTACAAGCGGGATGAATCCTGCACGAACCAGCTTTGTCCCTTCACGCCGTATTGCGGCTGGCGCGGCAAGTCCGTTCCCGTCGCGGCGATCAATCCCGGTTCGGATAAAACTCATGATTGCTCCTAACTTCCCAGAATTGCCGCGGCCATGACGACGCTTTGCGCAATGTCGGCAAGTTTCTTCTTCTCGTTCATGGCTGTCTGACGCAAAAGCGCATAGGCTTCATCTTCGGATAGTTTACGGGATTTCATCAAAATCCCCTTGGCGCGCTCGATGATTTTCCGCTCCTCAAGTGCGCTCTTGGCATCTGCCAGTTCCTGTTGGAGCCGGCTGAACGCTTTGAACCGGCTGACCGCCATATCGAGAATGGGCTTTACGCGTTCTTTCTTCAGGCCATCGACCACATAGGCCGAAACGCCCGCCTCCACAGCCGCTTCAATGGACGAACTGTCAGAGCGGTCGACAAACATCGCGATAGGTTTGCGCACCGAACGAGTGAGCTGAAACAAATGCTCCAGCATGTCGCGATTTGGCGTCTCGATATCGATGACAATGACATCCGGGCTGATCACTTCGATCTGGCGTGCGAGCCCGACAATATCATGCAGCACCACCACCCGATCATGCCCCGCCTCCCGCAGCCCCTCTTCAATAATAGAGGCGCGAATGCGGTTTTCGTCGAAGATCATGATGGATAAGGCGGCCTTCATGCATTATTTTTACGCATGCATGAATATTGTGCAATGCTACATTCGGCCACAGTGCTTTAGTTTGACGCTACTCTAGACTGAGCCGCGGCTTCAGGCCGCAAGATCAGGTCCCAACATTGAGCGTAACCCTCACACTCTTGTTAAGATCGGTTTTGGCAGAATGGAAATCGTTAACGGACGTCCAGTAGCGCAAGGTTAGCGCCGCGGTGCTGTCACCCAGCTCCGCCACGAAGGCTGCGGGAGCCGGCTCCTTCTTGACCCGCCCATCACGTTCGGCCAGCCCGAGCAGCGATTTTTGAACTTCATCAATGTTGCCGGTATTTGGGATCAATATCGTGATATCGTTGCGTCGCACGCCGTTTCGCGTGAAATTCTTGACCGGCTGCGTCCAGAGCGTCGAATTGGGAGCCAGCACGTAGACGCCATCCGCAGCTCGCAGCCTCGTCGCAAAGAGCCCAATCTCCTCGACGGTACCGGCAATTGTGCCCACTTCCACATATTCGCCGATACGAAGCGGACGCAGCGCGAGAAGCATGATCCCCGCAGCGATATTCTGCAGCGTACCCTGCAATGCCAGACCAATTGCCAGGCCGACGGCACCGATGGCGGCAATCACGGAAGCAGTTTGGATGCCGAATTGGCCAAGCACCATGACCACGACGAGCCCAAGCACAACGTAGCGCGCGATCTTCGAGAAGAAGCGTCGCAAAGTCAGGTCGAAGCCACCTACCTGTCCAAGTCCGGCATAGACCCATCTTTCAACCAGGCCGGCGACCGCAAATCCGAACAGCAGCAGAAGAATCGCCCCGAGAACCGAAAACGAATAGGTTACGATAAGGGCGCTTGCCTGACGAATAGCCGTCTGGATCGCAGAAAAAGCGTTCTGAGGATCGAGATCCATAAGACATTTCTCCTTTTCAGCGAGGAAGTTTCAACCCTAGGACGTGGTTCACGTTCCAGGCGGGTCAAGCGGGTCAAGCGTTCCTTTCAGCAGCGGTTTCGTCAGAACCGCAACGCTCAAGCTTCCTGTGCCTCCGGATGTCGGCGGCGGTAGCGGATTGACGAAAAAAGCGAGAAGAAGATCAGGGCCGCACCGATAACGCCGGTAACCACTTCCGGAATGTGGAACAGCGTCTGGCAATACATGATCACGGCCAGAACGAGGATCGCATAGAAAGCACCATGTTCGAGGTAGCGGTACTGACCAAGTGTTTCCTTGTCCACCATCATGATGGTGAGCGCACGCACATAGAAGGCACCTATGCCAAGGCCAATGGCGATCACGAACAGATTGGTCGAGAGCGCGAAAGCGCCGATGACACCATCGAACGAGAAACTCGCGTCCAGCATTTCCAAGTAAAGGAATGCACCAAGCCCGCCCTTATGCACGGTATCCATCTGCTCCTGCGTCGCATCGAGCACAGCGCCGAGGCCCTCCACAATAAGGAAAGTCAGAAGCCCGTAGATGGCCGAAGTGAGGAACGTGACTGATTCCTCGCCTTCGAGCTGTTGCGAGAAGAAAATGATCAAGATCAGCACTGCGGCGACCTCAATGCCCTGGACCGAGGCGAAACGTGACGCATGGCTTTCAACCATACGAATCCAATGCACATCCTTCTCATGATCGAAGAAGAATTTGAGACCCACCATCAAGAGGAACGTACCGCCAAATGCAGAAATGCCCACATGGGCTTCCTGCATGATGCGCGCATATTCCTCAGGATTGGATATTGCGAGCCGCAACGCTGAGAAGGGGTCGATCCACGCGGCAACTGCGACGATCGCCAGTGGAAAGACGATGCGCATTCCGAATACGGCGATAATTATACCCCACGTAAGGAAGCGTTGCTGCCAGACTGGCGTCATATCGCGCAAAATTTTGGCATTTACGATCGCGTTATCGAAGGAAAGCGAGATTTCCAGAATGCCGAGGACTGCGCAAATGAACAGGACCGAAAGTGCACCCTGCATTGATCCGGAGTAAATGAAACCTATCCATGCGCCGAGTGCCAGTCCGACAAATGTAAAAAGAAACGGCCAAGTGAAGTATTTATAGGTTGCCATACGTGTTTCCTGCTTGAGACTCCCTGATTGCATCAAAAATGGGAATTCAGGACAGCGATAACCACCGGCAGGCGGGGTTCATATGCCGTTTGAATATGAATTCGCATAAGATTGCAATCTCCCGCCGTCCTTAGACGCCACAAACCTGTCTCCATCCTGTCTCGGTTCAAACCGGTTTGCGAACCGCATAGATCGTGACCGGCAGACCGGTGCGCCAGGTATCAAAGCTTCCAAGCGGCTGCGCATGCGAGACGCTGAGTTTAGTGAGTTCGCCGCCATAGGTGTCTCGCCAGCCGACCAGTGCCATCTCACTCTGGATCGTCACCGCATTGGCCACCAGCCGGCCGCCGGGTTTCAAGTTTTCCCAACAAGCTTGCATTACGCGACCATCCGAGACGCCGCCTCCGATAAAAATTGCATCGGGTACCGCAAGGCCGGTTAGCGCAGCAGGCGCTTCGCCGCCGACAACCTGGAGATCCGGCACACCGAGCGTATCACTGTTATGCCGGATCAGTTCCTGACGATTTTCGTTGGCCTCGATAGCGATAGCCCGGCATGCTGGATGCGCGCGCATCCACTCGATCCCGATCGACCCGCAGCCTGCCCCGACATCCCACAAGAGTTCGCCCGGAAGCGGCGCGAGGTGTGCGAGTGTGACGGCACGAATGTCCCGCTTGGTCAATTGCCCGTCATTTTCGAAAGCCTCGTCCGGCAGTCCAGCCAGTAACGAATAGGCGCGAGCAGATGGCGCCGGCACGCCGCAATCCACGGCCAGCACATTGAGATCAGCACAGTGTGGATGATTCCAACCACCCGAAACGCCCTCGATACGTCGCTCAGCATCGCCGCCCATGTGCTCAAGCACGGTCAAGTGTGCCGACTGATATCCGCTCTGGCTTAACATTCGCGCCACCTGCGCCGGGGTATAGCCGTCATTGCTGAGAATGAGCAGCTTTGCGCCGGGTGCGAATGCTTTGAACAGGGTTTCCATAGGCCTGCCATGAACGCTCAGGAGTTGTACATCCTGGATCGGCCAGCCCATTGCAGCAGCGGCGAGAGAAAACGATGATGGCGCGGAAAGGATGGACATCTCATCGCGCTCGATGAAGCGCATCAGCGTCGCACCCATGCCGAAATGCATCGGGTCGCCACTGGCGAGCACAACAACGGGTTGCCCGCGCAGGGCATGCAACATGCGATACGCGTCGGAAAACGGCGTCGGCCAGGCGATGCGTTTGGCTGCTACCGCTGCCGGCAACAATTCAAGGTGTCGTTTGCCACCAAAGACGGTTACAGCCCTATCCAGTGCTTCCCGGGCGTTCTGGCCAAGCCCGCCATATCCGTCTTCGCCAATCCCGACGATTGTCAACCACTGCGTCATTATGCATTCCAATGAATTATTGCGGTTATGCATGCCCGAAAGCATCCGCTCGGTCAACGAAGCCAGTCACTATCAGAAAGGTTGGCACCACCCGAGCCATCCTGTAGAACCATCAATACCATGGATCAATTGTCCGGACTTGCATTGCCACCAACTGTCGAAGACCGGCGTTCCGCCTGTCCGGGGCTGTTTCGCATGGCGAAGGCGCTCGATGGATCGATCTGCCGTGTCAAGCTGACCTTTGGCGACCTCAACACCGATCAAGCCAGAAGCGTGGCGGATGCAGCAAGACGTTTCGGCAACGGCATCATCGAGATCACCAATCGAGCCAACCTGCAGATTCGTGGTGTTCGTCCGGAAACCGAGAGTTCATTGATTGATGCGTTGTTGATGGTTGGCCTTGGTCCGCTTACCGACAGAGGCGACGATGTTCGCAACGTCATGATCAGCCCGATCGCCGGTCTTAACAAGAGCAAGATCGATGTTAGACCTCTTTCCCTGCGCCTCCTGGCAGCGTTGCAGACCAATGCCACGTATCAAACCCTGTCGCCAAAGTTCTGCGTGCTCGTCGATGGCGGCGAAAGCCTTGCCATGGTTGAGCATCCGCATGATCTCTGGTTGAGCCCCATCAACCCGGATGACCCGTCGACCCGGTACGCATTTGGCGTTGCCGGTGTACCGCCAACGAAGATCGATGATCAGCCAGCGCTCGGCAGCGTCGATGCTGAAAAGGCATTTGATCTCATCACCACCCTTCTTGATCTTTTCATCGACTGGAACCGGCATCACCCGACAGCATCACGCCTGCGCCATATGATTGCTGATATCGGCACCGATAGCCTTGTCAGACGCGTTGAACAGCGCCTGGATCATCGTGTTCGAAGCGAAGACCTTGCAGATTGGCGAAGGACCCTGCCGCAACGGAATGGACATCTTGGCATCCAACCCGATGGCGATGGGTCAAGCTGGCTTGTGGGTGCCATGCCTCCGCTTGGCCGGTTGAATCCGGATATGTTGCGATCTCTCGCCGACCTCGCCGACAGACACAGCAACGGCAAGCTACGCATGACTCCGTGGCAGAGCATTTTCTTGCCCGAAGTTTCAACTGAAACTGCGAAGCGCGCCCGTGCCGACCTCGAATCGCTTGGTCTGACCGTCGATCCACAGCAGCCTCTTGCGACAATGATCAGTTGCTCCGGTTCAGCGGGATGCGGTTCAGCGCTTGCAGCTACTCGGGAAGACGGGTTGAAACTCGCTGCATTATTGCGCGAAAAGACCCTCGTACCGCAGATACACATGAGCGGATGCAGCAAATCCTGCGCCTCGCCATCTGCCAAGCCAATCACTCTGGTTGCAACCGATCCAGGACATTATGACATCTTTCTGCGCGCGACCAATGGACCGTCGCGTTTTGGCAAGCTATTGGCGGCCAATGTCACTATCGAGGAAGCTGCCGCGCTGATCGGCGAAAATTCCGGCTCCGGGGGGCCACTGCATGCTTGACTATATTCGCGACGGACAGGCGATCTATGATCGCTCCTTCGCAATCATTCGTTCTGAAGCTGATCTCAGCCGCATTCCGGCAGATCTTGAGAAACTCGCCGTGCGCGTCGCCCATGCCTGCGGCATGGTAGATGTTGTCCAGGATCTGGCATTTTCGAACGGTGCAGGTATTGCGGGCCGCAACGCGTTGCTGAACGGTGCACCGATTCTTTGCGACGCCCGCATGGTTGCGGAAGGCGTGACAAGGGCCCGCCTGCCCGCCAATAATGAGGTGATCTGTACGTTGAGCGATCCGTCGGTGGCGGCATTGGCGCGCGGCATGGGCAATACGCGCTCGGCCGCAGCACTCGAACTATGGCGTCCGCATCTGCAGGGTGCGGTTGTCGCATTTGGCAATGCCCCGACGGCGCTGTTCCGTCTCCTCGAAATGATCGATGACGGTGCCCCAAAGCCCGCGCTCATTCTCGGCTTTCCAGTCGGCTTTGTCGGCGCAATGGAGTCCAAGGCCGCGCTTGCTGAGAACAGTCGAGGCATTCCCTTTGTCGTCGTGCATGGACGCCGCGGCGGCAGTGCCATGGCTGCGGCCGCAATCAACGCCCTAGCTTCGGAGAAAGAATAATGCCGCAGCCAGGACGGCTTTTCGGACTGGGCGTTGGCCCCGGCGATCCCGAACTCATCACGTTGAAGGCGTTGCGATTGCTGCAGGCTGCGCCCGTCGTCGCCTATCATGCTGCCAGGGGCAAGAAGGGAAATGCGCTGGCCATTGTCGAGCGCTACCTCGACGATAATCAGCTCCTGGTACCCCTCATCTACCCGGTGACGACTGAGATATTACCCCCACACATGAATTATGAGGCGATTGTCAGCGATTTCTATGGCCAGATCACCGATATCCTCCGGACCCATCTTGATGCGGGTAAGGACGTCGCGGTTATCGCCGAAGGTGATCCGTTCTTCTACGGCTCCTTCATGTATATCCATGATCGGCTCGCCGAAGAGTATGAAACTGAAGTTGTGCCGGGCGTCTGCTCCATCCTAGGTGGTGCAGCGGTGCTTGGGGCGCCGCTCGTCTATCGTAATCAGACGCTGACGGTTCTATCTGGAGTTCTGCCTGCCGAAGATTTGAAAACAAGGCTCGCGGCCACTGAAGCCGCGGCCATCATGAAGCTCGGCAAGAACCTTGCAAAGGTGCGCGGCGTGATCGAGGAGCTTGGTCTGATGAACCGGGCGCTTTATGTCGAACGCGCAACAATGGATGCGCAGCGGATCGTTCCCCTGGCCGAGGTCGATCCCGATTCTTCGCCGTATTTCTCGCTTATTCTGGTGCCGGGTGAGAAATGGCAAGGCGGCGGCGAATGACAGCCATTCTGGTCCTTTCGGCGCTCGGTATAAAAACCGCGCAGCGCATCAAGGCAAGTCTACCCGACGCGACCATTTTTGGGCTCAACGGCCGCGTCGAAGGTGCTGACGTCGGTTTCAGCAATTTCGGTCAAACGATCCGCGAGCGCTACCAGGGCGGAGACGCTATTATTGCACTTTGCGCCGCTGGCATCACCATTCGTTCTTTGGCTCCTGTGCTCGACAACAAGAGCGCAGAACCGCCAGTGCTTGCCGTAGCCGATGATGGCAGTGCCGTGGTTCCACTTTTGGGCGGCACAACGGGCGTCAATGTCCTTGCCCGGCAAATTGCCCAAATTCTCGACGTCTCCCCAGCGATAACAACGTCGGGCGAACTGCGCTTCGGCACCTGCCTGCTCAATCCGCCGGCGGAGTATCGGTTGAAGAATCCCGAGGATGCTAAGACCTTTATCGCCGATCTGCTCGCAGGCAAGACGGTCAGGGTCGAGGGAGAAGCGCCTTGGCTTCGGGATGCGCGGTTGCCTTTGGACGACAATGGCGAACTCCTCATCCGCGTGACGACCTCCGATGCGACACCGCAAGCGGGCGAGCTGATTTTCCAGCCGAGGGCAGAGGCGACCATCAACGCCGCTGCCTCGAAGGATGTCCGCTTTGCCGGACACAAGCGGGGCAGGCTCGCAGTCATTGGCCTTGGACCCGGCGATCCCGATTTCATGATTCCTGCCGTCAGAAAAGAATTGCTGCGAGCCGAAGACATTCTCGGCTACGAATCCTATGTGCGCATGGCCGGGCCGTTCCGCTCCGACCAGACCGTGCACATGACCGATAACCGCGAGGAAATGCAGCGAGCACGTCATGCCTTCGAGCTGGCCGCAACGGGTCGATCGGTCACTATGATTTCTTCCGGCGATCCCGGCGTTTTTGCCATGGCCGCAGCTGTGGTTGAGGCCCTGCACGACTCCGACGATCCCGCCTGGCACGATGTGGAGCTCGAAATCCTTCCCGGCGTCTCCGCTGCCCTCGCGGCAGCTGGCCGCAGCGGAGCCCCGCTTGGCCACGATTTCTGCATCCTGTCGCTTTCCGACAATCTGAAGCCGTGGGACATTATCGAAAAGCGCATTGCGCTGGCGGCAGAAGCCGATTTCGCCATGGCCTTCTACAATCCGATCTCAAAGCCACGCCCGTGGCAATTGCCGCGCGCCATCGACATCCTGCGTCAGCATCGCAGCCCCGAAACGCCGATTGTCCTCGGCCGGGATATAGGCAGGCCAGGCGAAAGCCTGCGGGTCATCCCCCTCGCGGAACTGACACCGGAACAGGTCGACATGCGGACGGTGATCATCGTCGGCTCATCCCTCACGCGCAGTTTTGATCGCGCCGATGGCGGTAAGTGGGTCTATACGCCGCGCTGGTATGGAACCAAACCGGAGGGCTGAGGCGAAAACGCATCGCCTGGTGAAGAAAGATCATTTGACGCGGCGGCAGATGCCGGAAAAAGGACTGAGCGCTTCGCATTTGTATCGACGCTCTTCAACACCGCTCACTATGATCGCGCAAGATCAGATCGCCCGCATCCGGAGTTCCCATGCCAGACAAGAATTACGTCCTGACCCTCTCTTGCGAAGACAAGCCCGGCATCGTCGCCTCGGTGACAACGGAACTTGCCGGCATGGATGCCAACATCGCTGAGAGCAACCAGTTCTGGGACAGGCAGACCAACCGCTTCTTCATGCGCATCGCCTTTACCGCGGCTGAGGGCACGACGAAGGACGATGTCGAGCGGGCGCTCAAGCCTGCCATCGACCGCTTCGACATGAAGACCACGTTGGTGGATCAGGCGAAGAAGC
>NZ_JBBNAN010000486.1:0-7362 GCF_037994405.1 Phyllobacterium sp. | reverse complement strand
GATGCGCGGATCTGGTCTTAGCCTTGCAACCTGAAGCGACGCGTCTTCCATCGCCTTCAGAGCAGTCCTGGCATGTTCGATATAAATAAGGCCAGCCTTCGTCGGAAGCATCCCGCGCGCCGTGCGGGTAAAGGCAGGGCTGCCTATCATCGCCTCCAATGCGATCAACTGCTTGCTGACCGCGCTTTGCGAGAGAGATGTACTCTCGGCAGCAGCACTTGTGGATCCACGCTCCGCGATGGCCAAAAGAACCTGAAGCGCCGTTGTGGAGGGCAGTCTGGGCCGACCTGTTATCATGAGATTGTCTGTTCCCTGGCGCACTTTGCCGGACGCCTTGACGTGAATGTACCAAACCTTGGGAGCAAAATCACCTAGTCGTTTTTGTCATAACGTAAGGAAATAACTTCGCTTGCCGGAAAAAATGGCATGTGAAAACCTGCCCAAGAATTGAACACGCATTGTGGAGACTGCCATGACGGAACCGACGAAACTATGGGGCGGACGCTTTAAGGCTGGACCCTCCGAATCGCTGCTGGCGTTGTCTCGTGCTCCGCAATCGTATTTTCGTCTTTATGCGGAAGACATCGCCGGTTCCCGTGCCCATGCCTCCGAATTGCAGCGCGCCGGCGTTCTCGACGACACAGAGGTCTCTGCTATTCGCCAGGCTCTGGATGCCGTCGAGTGGGACGTTGCCAATGGGCATGAAATACCGACCGATGGCGATGAGGATGTGCATACGTTTCTCGAGCGATTGCTGATCTCCCACCTGGGCACGCTTGGCGGCAAGCTGCGTGCCGGCCGTTCGCGAAATGACCAGACATCAAACAACACACGTCTTTATCTGCGGCGCGTGGTCCGCGAGATTACCGCGGGAGTCATTGCGGTGGAAGAAGCCATCGTCGATCAGGCCTCCCGGCATGTTAATACGGTGATGCCGGGTTTTACACACCTTCAACCTGCGCAGCCAATCATTCTTGGTCATCACCTGATGGCGCATGCTCAGGCTTTGCTGCGCGACATCGAGCGCTTCCGTGACTGGGACCGCCGTTTCGACCGGTCCCCGCTGGGCGCTGCCGCTCTTGCCGGTTCTGCCATCGCCCGCCGGCCTGATCTGTCGGCGACTGAACTCGGTTACTCCGGCGCTTGCGAAAACTCCATCGACGCGGTCGCGAGCCGCGATCACGTTGCGGAATTCCTCTTCATCTGCGGCATGGTCGCCGTCAATCTCTCCCGACTTTCCGAGGAAATATGTATCTGGAGTTCCAAGCAGTTCAGCTGGGTGGCGCTCCACGATTCCTACTCCACCGGCTCGTCGATCATGCCGCAAAAAAAGAACCCGGATATTGCGGAATTGACACGTGGCATGTCTGGCAGTCTGATCGGCAATATCACCGGTTTTCTTGCGACCATGAAGGGATTACCGCTCGCCTATAACCGCGATTTGGCTGAAGATAAGCGGGCAATGTTTGAAAGCATCGATATCCTCGATGTCGTGCTGCCGGCTTTCGCTGGAATGGTGGCGACGCTTGATTTCGACGTGGCCCGCCTGCGCGAGGAAGCGCCGCGTGGTTTCACACTTGCGACGGAGGTTGCCGACTGGCTTGTCGGCCAGAATATTCCATTCGCTGAAGCCCATGAAATCACCGGCGCTGTCGTTCAGTATTGCGAAGATCGCGGGCATGATCTGTCAGGTCTAACGGCAACCGACTTGACCGCAATCGATGCTCGGTTGAAACCCGACATGCTTCTTGCAATCGAGCTTGATCGGGCTGTGGCAAGCCGCACCGGTTACGGTGCCACCGCACCTGTCCGGGTTCGCGAGCAGATCGAGCGATTTCGCGCAGCGCTCGCCGACAGCCGCGCATTCGCTACTAAGCCCCTAACCGGTAACGAGGACGGCGCAGACCGTTCCCGTCGAACCAAAGAGGTCAAGGTATGATGACGGCAATCACACAAGTTTCATCCGCCGACGATCAGCAGCAATATGCGATCGCGCATCTGAAGCTCGTTCCCAAGCGGCATGTCGGCCGGATGATTGCAGCCGCCGTCGTGCTTGCCTTGCTCGCGGGGCTGGTCCGTGCCTTCACCGTTGGGCAGATCGAGTGGAGCTACGTCTCCCAGTTTCTGTTCGCGCCTGCCATATTGGCCGGTCTCTATAATACACTTGTCATGACGGTTGCCGCTATGGCGGTTGGCATCGTCCTGGGTGTCGTCATCGCGATTATGCGGATTTCCGGCAATCCGGTCCTGTCATCCATCGCCGTCGGGTATGTCTGGGTCTTCCGCGGTGCGCCAGCCCTGCTGCAGCTCATGTTGTGGTTCAACCTGGCCCTCATTTTCCCCACCATGGGCATTCCCGGTTTATTCGAGTTCAGGACCGTCGACATCATGACGCCATTCGTGGCTGCTGTGCTCGGTCTCGGCATCTCCCAGGGGGCTTATACATCCGAAGTGGTGCGCAGCGGCCTCCTGTCCGTCGATAGCGGTCAATACGAGGCGGCCCGTACAATCGGAATGACGCAGATGAAGATGTTGCGCCGCATCGTGCTGCCCCAGGCCATGCGGGTGATGGTGCCTCCCATCGGCAATGAAGTGATCGGCATGGTGAAGCTCACCTCGCTTGCCAGCGTCATTCAATATTCCGAGATCCTCCACAACGCCCAGATCATCTACTTCGCCAACACGCGTGTGCTCGAACTGCTGCTGGTGGCAAGCTTCTGGTACCTGTTCGTGGTGTCAGTCCTGTCTGTCGGCCAGCACTACATCGAACGCTATTTCGGACGCGGTTCCAAATCGATCCGGTCAGCGATGTGAAGGAGCCAGACATGAGCAAGAACATTCTCGTCAAGGCAATCGACGTCACCAAGAATTACGGCCAGTTCTGCGCGCTCGACAAGGTCAGTCTTGAGGTCACCCGTGGAGAGGTATGCTGCATAATCGGCCCATCCGGTTCCGGCAAGAGCACCTTCTTGCGTTGCATCAATCTGCTCGAGCGGATGGATGGCGGCGGTATCTGGGTCAATGGCGAACTGGTGGGGTATCGCCGCGAGGGCAACAACCTCCACCAGATCAGCGATGCACAGATTTCGTACCAGCGGCGACGCATCGGCATGGTGTTTCAGCGTTTCAACCTTTTCCCCCATATGACCGCTCTTGAAAACGTCATCGAAGGTCCGGTGCATGTTCTCGGCGAGCCGGTCAAGGAAGCTCAGGAACGGGGCAAAGCCCTGCTGGAGCGGGTCGGACTGGCTGATAAGGCCAACCATTACCCTTCCGAGCTCTCCGGAGGTCAGCAGCAGCGCGTCGCAATTGCGCGAGCCATGGGAATGCGCCCGGATCTGATCCTGTTTGACGAACCGACATCGGCGCTCGATCCGGAATTGGTCTCGGAAGTACTCGACGTCATGAAGGATCTCGCGGCTTCCGGCATGACGATGATTGTTGTGACGCATGAGCTGGGGTTTGCGCGCAACGTCGCCAACACGGTCGCCTTCATGGAGGCCGGAAAGATCGTCGAAACTGGATTGGCATCGGAAGTTCTCAGCGATCCGAAAAGTGCCAGGACGGCAGAGTTCATCAAGGCCGTTCATAGCTGAAATACGGGAACGGCTCATCGGCAAGCGTCTGAGCCACTCGCAACCATGTGTCAAACAAGGGGAACTTACATGAAGAAGCATCTGGCACTGCTCACGCTCGCCTGCCTTGCAGCGACCGCCGTCAACGCCGAGGGACTGCCTGAGAAGATAAAGACGGCTGGCAAGGTCATCGTTGCCAATCAGCCGAACTATCCACCGATGGAATACAAGGATCCGGCCACCAATACGCTGACCGGCGTGGATATTGATCTGGGCCTCGCGCTCGCCAAGCAGCTCGGAACGACTGTCGAATGGGCCGATATCGGCTTCGAACAGATGATCTCCTCGCTCACGACAGGCCGTGTCGATCTGATCCATAGCGGGATGAGCGACCTGCCGAAACGCCGCGACACGCTCGATTTCGTCGACTACATGAAATCAGGTGCCCAGTTTTACACTTCGTTCGCTCGCAAGGACGAATTCAAGTCACTCACCGATTTCTGCGGCAAAACGATCGGCATGAGCCGCCGTACGTCTTTCCCCGATGAAACCGCCAAGTGGAGTGCCACCAACTGCGAGGCTGCCGGCAAACCCGCGATCGTCGTCGTGGGAACCGAAGGTTCGGCGGACGCCCGTGCCCAGCTCAAGCAAGGCCGCCTCGACGCTGCAGTCCAGGGTTCCGAAACGCTTCCCTACCTGTTGACACTGGAAAAGGATACCTACGCTGTCGTCGGCGAACCCTTCACCGCCGTTTATCAGGGTATTGCCTTCGCAAAGAAGGACACAGAGTTGCGCGATGCCTATGCTTCCGCATTGAAAGCGCTGATGGCATCGGGCGAATACAAGACGATCTTCGCCAAGTACGGCCTTGAGGGTACGTTGCTGGACGGCATCTATATCAACGGCGAGCCCGCGAAGTAACGGTTCTGCATCGGTGTCCCGGCGGCAATGTCGCCGGGTGCACCGCCTCGCCCATGTCTGCGGCGCCAGTCGAAAGACAGCGTAAGATTTGAGAAGATTCCTTCTATGAACATCGCTACCCCCCACAGAACGCCGATCGAACGTCTTGCGGCTTTTGTTGCAAACCTTCGCTTCGAAGACATACCAACGGATGTCGTCGCCAAGACGAAAATCCACATCGCGGATACACTTGGCGCCGCCCTTGCCGGTGCGCGCTCGGGAGAGTTCGGCCTAGCACGCAAGATTGCCGGCCAGGACGGCAAGACGCGTCTCTGGGGCACGCAGACCTTTGCGTCGGCCCGCGACGCGGCACTGATCAATGGCGTTGCCGCCCATGCGTTCGAACTAGATGACGCCGGTGGATGCGACCATTCAGGAGCGGTCGTCATGCCCGCCGTTCTGGCGGCTGTGTCGACATCGAAACATCCCATCAGCGGAAAGCAGCTGATCGCCAGCGTTGTCGCGGGGTACGATGTCGGACGGCGTGTACTTGAGGCTGCAGGCGGCTATGACAGTCACAACAGTCTCGGTTGGCATTCGACAGGCACCTGCGGCACGATGGCGGCAGCAGCGGCCGTGGCCAATCTGCAGGGTCTTTCGCAGCAGGTCTGCCTCGATGCGATCACGTTGGCGACGAGCTTTTCATCCGGATTGTGGGGTTTTATACACGACGGCTCGCAAGCCAAGAAAATCCACGCCGGGCGGGCTGCAGAAGGCGGATTGTTGGCCGCCACGCTTGCTGCCGAGGGTTTTGCCGGCCCCTCGAAGGTGTTCGAGGATGTGTGGGGTAGCTTCTTCCGTTCTTTCAACAAATCATCAGGCGAGCCAGAAAAACTCTCGGAGGCGCTTGGGGAGAGCTGGAAAGTCAATCGCGCCGTACTGAAACCCTATGCCTCATGCCGCGGTGCCCATTCGGCTGTCGATGCTCTGGAAGATATTCTCCTCGAAACACGACAAGAACCCGGGAAGATCGTATCCATGCATTTGCATCTCAGCGAAATGCTGATGGGCATGTGTGGTCACAAAGGTAGCAACTCCATGGCCGGGACGCAGATGAGCCTGCCCTATGCACTTGCGGCACGCTGTATTTTCGGCACTGCCGGTCTCGACGCCTATTCTGCTCAATGCCGGTCAGATCCGCGCGTCAGTGCGGTCATGCAGCGGATGGAGCTCGAAATCGACATGGCCATGCAGCCGCTCGACGAGCCGGTCCTGACACTTCTATTTTCCGACGGTACTCGCACCTCACGCATGGTGCTGCGCGCGACCGGATCCGCCGAACGCCCGATGCAGCGGGAAGCGATCGACGACAAATTTCGGGATCTTGCCGGCATGACCCTTGAGGACAATCAGGTGTCAAATCTCTTGAATGTCCTCAATACACTCGAACAGTTCGAAGATTGCCGGCAATTCGAAACACTGCTTGCAGGTGACGCAGATAATCGGCCAACCTTCCGCTGAAGGGAGTTCCAGCATGACCTACGATCTTTCTCCACGGCCGCTCAATCCAGCGTTCAAGACACTGCCCATGGCATGGCCTCACGGTGCGAAAAGCGCTCTTTTCATCGGCTTCGACGTCGATGCAGAAACTGCCTGGATCGGCAACAATCCGTCGAACGTCGACCGTATGGTCACGACATCACATGGCGGCTACGACGCCCGTGTCGGCATTGCAAAAATACTGGAACTCATGGAGGAATTGGCACTCAGGGCCACATTCTTCGTTCCGGGCTGGACCGCCCTTGCGCATCCGGCCGCGTGCGAGCCCATCGTGAAGGCGGGTCACGAGATCGGCCATCACGGTTATCTGCACAAGATGCCGGACCGAGAAAAACTGGACGAGTCCTTTGAGGAAATTGACCGCGGTTTCGAGGCGCTCGAAAAGGCCTTGGGCGTGAGGCCGATCGGCTATCGGGCACCGTCGGGGGAGAATTATCCCGAGCTTCTTGCCTATCTGGCGAAGGCCGGCATTCGCTATTCGAGTTCGTTCCGCGACGACATACTGCCCTATCGCCACCAGCTCGCGGACGGCAAACGGGGCGTCGTTGAAATCCCTGTCAATTTTGCCTTCGACGACTGGAACTTCGGAATGTCGAGCCGGACCAGCCCACGTGCGCTTTTCGGGCGCGATGCGGTTCTTCCATTATGGATCGACGAATTTGAGGCAACGCATGCATGGGGCGGCGTCACCACGCTCGTCCTGCATCCGCAAGTCTCAGGACGGCCGATGCGTTGGCATATTCTCAGGGATTTTCTGCGCCATGTTCAGACGAAAGGCGAAGTGTGGATCGCGACTGGCGCCCAAATCGCCGGTCATTTCGAGCAACTGGAAAGTAAGCTGGGCACTTGAGAGTGACGATAAGTACGGTCCAACCGCTTCGGCAGTTGAGGATGCAGGAAACTGGCCGATGATCTCTCATGCCACGGCTGTTGACTGGATCAAAGTGCAGCAGTGCGTTTATTCGCGAGAAAAATCTTTCCCGGATTCATGACCCTGTGCGGATCAAGCGCGTCTTTTAGAAGCGCCATTACATCAAGTGCGACCCCATGCTCTTCGCGGAGATACGCTGGCATCGTAAAGTTAACCGGGTGTCGATCAATTTGTGCGATCTGCATGTATGACCAGACTTGCCCGTGATCCCCTCTATCGCCGCCACCGATTTCCTGCCGAAGTGATCGCCAATGCGGTGTGGCTGTATTTCCGGTTTCCCCTCAGCTTGCGGATGGTCGAGGATGTGTTGGCCGCTCGCGGTATCATCGTTTCCCATCAGACTGTGCGGGCATGGGCAGACAAATTCGGGCGATGCTTTGCCAATGATTTCCGTAA
>NZ_JBBNAN010000485.1:0-11270 GCF_037994405.1 Phyllobacterium sp. | reverse complement strand
AGAAGGATCTGCAGCCGGGCGACAGGCTCGATGCCATCGGCGAATATTGCTACCGCGCCTGGATCATGACGGCCGCCGAAGCACGCAGCGCCGGCGCCATCCCCTGCGGCCTGTTGCAGGGCGGCAGTGTTACCCAGCCGATCAGGAAGGGCGAACTCATCACCAGCGCCAATGCCGCTCCCGCCCCCGGCTCGAAGATCGTCGAACTCAGGGCAAGACAGGACAAGCTCGTCTATGGCGGGTAATGTATAGATCGATACAAAATATTGCCGTCCTGGCTGCAAAGTCAGGGCGGGTTTTCATTTCGGATGCGTAACGAGGCCGCATTAAGAGATAAAAACAATGATTTAGCGAACGCGGGTTGTTCGCGGCAAAGCTCAAATATATCTGTGCAAAACTTGCTTCTCCTTGAAAAGGACGGGTTCGCCAACAATATTAATAAATGGTTAACGACCGAGTCTTTGATATCAGGAGCATGTAGTGCCAGCCTATCAAGTCAAGTTCGCTTATCTGACAAAGTATAAACAGACGCGTCATCTGTTCCATCAGCTCGTCATTGCCGAAGACGAAGCGAGCGCCTTGGTACGTGGCCGTCAGATGATGAGCAAACGGTCGTCCAATGCCCGTATCGTACATGAATCCTGCGTGCTTCGTGCGGACAGTACGGAGGTAGAAAGTGCAACCGCGCAGGGCTGGACCCTCAATGACAGCTGGTGGTCAAGGCCGATCAAGCCCGATGATGATCTTGCGGCAATTGCCAAACATGGCTTTACGCATAGAAATCACATCCATGCCAAATCCGCCATGGACTGCGTGGCGATCGATAAGCGCGCGGCGTAAATTCTTGCTTGGTTAGGTGACCTTCAAAGATCGGTCCTTACGTTCCACAATTCCGGAAACAGCACGACCTCCAGCATCTTGCGCAGATAGTTGACGCCGGATGTTCCGCCCGTACCGGTCTTGAAGCCGATAATACGCTCAACCGTGGTGACATGGTTGAAACGCCAGCGACGGAAATAATCTTCGAAATCCACCAGCTTTTCTGCGAGCTCGTAGAGCGGCCAATGAGCTTGCGGATCGCGGTAGATTACCAGCCAGGCGTCGCGCACGCTGCTATTCGCCTCGTAGGCCAGCGAGCAGTTGCGCTCCAGCACAGATTTGTCTATCGCAAAGCCCTTGCGCGCCAAAAGCCGGATGGACTGGTCGTAAATGCTCGGCGCATGGAGGATTTGCTTAAGCCAGGCATGGATATCCGGCGTGTGCTCATGCGGGCGCATCATCGCGGCATTCTTGTTGCCGGCGAGGAATTCGATGGCCCGGTACTGAAACGACTGAAATCCCGACGACATTCCCAGCGCTTCACGGAACGTGGTGTATTCGCTAGGCGTCATCGTCCTCAGCACGTCCCATGCCGAATTCAACTGGTCGAGAATACGTGAGACCCGTGCCAGCATCTTGAAGGATGGGGCCAGATCGTCCCTGGCGATGTGCTCGCAAACCGATAACAGTTCATGAATGACCAGCCGCATCCAGATTTCAGACGCCTGATGCTGCACAATGAACAACATCTCGTCATGAGCATCGGACAGCGGTGATTGCGCCGTGAGGATCTTGTCGAGGCGCAGATAGTCACCATAGGACATGCGCCCCTCGAACGACATCTGCGCGCCGTCCCCTTCCGGATCATAGGGTGTACGGGTCATGTGACAGCTCCCCTCACCTGATATTCGGGCGCATCAAAGGCGCGCGTGGCGAGGATATCCTTGAGAATAACTGCTGCCTGCGCCACCTCGGCAAAGCTCAGGTAGAGCGGCGTCATACCAAAACGGATGATATCCGGCGCCCGGAAATCGCCTATAACGCCGCGGGCAATCAGCGCCTGCATGGTCGCGTAGCCATTGTCACAGGAATAGGAGACCTGGCTGCCGCGGCATTCCGCATCGAGCGGCGTCACGAGCGTCAATCCAAAATCTGCAGCAAACGCGCCGACTTCCTGAATGAAGAGATCACAAAGCGCAACGGACTTTGCTCGCAGTGCCGCCATGTCGACATCATCCCAGAGCGCCATTGCCTCATCCATCGCCACCATGGCGAGCACAGGCGGTGTGCCGCACAGATACTGTTCGATGCTGCGAGATGGTGCATAAGAGGAGTCAAAGTCAAAAGGAGCGCGATGGCCGAACCAGCCAGAAAGCGGCTGGCGGAAGCCACCCTGGTGGCGCGGATTGACATAGAGAAATGCCGGAGCGCCTGGCCCGCCGTTCAGATATTTGTAGCCGCAACCAATAGCAAAGTCGGCATTTGCACCGGTCAGGTCGACCGGCATCGCGCCCGCCGTGTGGCAAAGATCCCAGATGACGAGGATGCCTTTGTCATGCGCTGCCTTTGTCAGCGCCGCCATGTCGTGGCGGTAGCCATTGCGGTAATTGACATGGGTCAGCATCAGCACTGCCACATCATTATCCAGCATACCTGGAATATCCGCCGGCGCACTGGCCAGAGCCAGCCGGTGTCCCTTGCCGATCTGCTTCGCCACGCCTTCAGCGATATAGAGGTCGGTCGGGAAATTGTCCCGCTCGGAAATGATCTTGCTCCGCCCGCCATTAAGGTCGAGCGCGGCCGACAGAACCTTAAACAGGTTGATTGACGTGCTGTCGGCAGCAACGACCGTGCCGTCCTCTGCACCGATCAGCCGGGCGATCTTCTTGCCGACGCGCTGTGGCAGATGCACCCAATCAGCCGTGTTCCAGCTGCGGATCAGCTGCTCGCCCCATTCGTCGCCGATCGTCTTTGCCACCCGCTGCTTGACGGTTTTCGGCAAGGCGCCAAGCGAATTGCCATCGAGATAGATCACACCGTCCGGCAGCTCAAATCTGTCGCGGAAGGCACGCAATGGATCGGCCTGATCGGCTTGTCTGGCATCGATATTTGCAATGGTGCTGTCCATGGTTTCCCTTTTCATAAATCAGGCGGCCGCATCTATGCCGGCAATACCACTCGCTTTGGCGAGTTTCAGGAACGCTTCCTTGGCAAGACTCACATGATCGACCATCAAGGCTTCCGCCCTGATCTTGTCGCGATCGAGCGCCGCCTGCATAAGTGCCGTATGCGCCTCGATGCCGAGCGCCTCCCGCGAGAGCACGCCAAGCGCGCCATCGCCTTTCTCTTCGGCAGCCCGATTAAGATGATCAATGCGCAGAATGATATGGCGTCGATAGCGCTGCAACTGGGCATTGACCTGTTGCGCGAAGTTCATCAGCCATATTGAGGATGCCCCCGCAATCAGGGCAAAATGAAACTCAGTGTGCGCAGCATCCCAAAGGTCGATGGCTTCTGATTGCGAAAATGAATTCGGGACCTGGCATTTCGACAGTCGATAGTGGGCGCTGACCAGATTGGCCTCCCAGTCGCGATCACCCTTCTCGATCGATCGCACCAGGAGTTGGGTTTCAATGGCTGAACGGGCTGACTCAAGGTCTTCGAGTTCCTCCAGCGTTACCGTTGCAACCCGAAAGCCCTTGTTGGCTTCGGTCGTAACGAAGTTTTCCGCGTGAAGCCGGTTCAATGCTTCGCGCACCGGCGTTGCGCTGCTCCCAAGCTCCTGGGCGAGTGCACGCAAGCGCAAAGACTGCCCCGGTCGTAGCCCGCCGTTGAGGATGCGGGATCGCAACACTGCATAAAGGCTGTCAGACTTGACGCTCTCGGCCATCGCTTCCCCTTTGAGAGTTCCATTTAGTATTGTATATCATTTCACATTTGTTATATTATTTTCAAGCCTCAGGAGGCGGGACACACAAAAAAGGGAGAGAAATCGATGATTGGCGCAAAATTTGTGGTGCGGACAGCGCTCGCGACAGTGCTTGGCTTGGGTCTTGGGCTCGCAGCAGCTTCTGCCGAAACGAAGATCGGCATTGCCCAATTCGGCAAGCATCCGCAGCTCGACGAAACGGTCACAGCATTCAAGGCCGAATTGGCCAAGCTTGGCGTGGCGGATGCCGTTTATGACGAATTGCAGGTCAACTTCGACGCGACCCTTATTCCACAGATGGTCACGAAACTTGTTTCGGGCAGCCCGAAACTCATTCTTGCTGTGACAACGCCCGTTGCCCAGGGCGCACGGCAGATCGTCGGCAATACCGGTACGCCAGTTGTCTTTGCGGCAGTCACCGACCCTGTCGCCGCCAAGCTAACGCCGTCATGGGAAGCGGGCGATAAGGGCATGACCGGGGCATCCGACTTGCAGGACGTCAGCTCTGTCGTGAAGTTCATCCGCAAGTTGTTGCCGGACGCAAAGCGTCTCGCTTATCTCTATAATCCCGGCGAGGACAATGACGTAGCCGTATTGAAGCTCATCAAGGCCGCGGCAACTGCCGAAGGGATGGAACTGGTTGAAGTCGGCCTCGATAACACCAACGACATTCCGATCCGTGTCAGCTCGCTCGCCGGCAAGGCCGATGTCATCTACGTACCGGCTTCGAACCTGGTCCAGCCGGCGGTACCAGCCGTCGCTGCTGCCGCACTCAGTGTTAACATCCCTATCGTCAACGCATCTGCCCAGGCCGTTCGTGATGGGCTTGTTGGCGCTGCCTTCGAAGTATCCTACACGAAAGTTGGCCAGAATGCGGCCAAGCTTGCGTCCGAGATCATCGCCGGCAAGTCACCGGCGAGCCTTGCCCCCATCAAGCCGACCTATGAGGATCATACGGCCTTGATCAACGAGGCTGTTCTGGCAAAAACCGGCCAGAAAGTGCCTGATAGCTTCAAAGATTGTGAGTGCTTCGTCAAATAAACCTTCTCCTTTGATCCGCAAACATATAGTTCCTGCGCCAGCTAAGCGCGGGAACTTTTGTTACAGGGTTCATTGCTCTGGTTTATGAGGCTTTCACATGACGACAGATATGCTTTCCGTTAAGGGCGGCACCAAGATTTTTTATCGTGGCACACAGGACGAGCGACGGGCGCTTGACGGGCTCGACATCGCGCTGAAACCGGCCGATTTCTGCGTCGTGATCGGCAGCAACGGCGCGGGCAAGTCGAGCTTTCTCAATGCAGTCTCCGGCAAGCTGCCGCTGGACTCCGGCCGCATCTCCATCGATGGCCAGGACGTCACCAAACTGAACGCCCATCGCCGCGCCCAATTCATAGCCCGGGTGTTTCAGGATCCGATGATAGGCACTGCACCGACCATGACGATTGGCGAAAACATGTTGCTGGCGGAACTGCGTGGCAAACGACGCGGCTTTTCCTATGGGCTTACTGCTGCGCGGCGGGCCAAATACAGCCAACAGCTTGCAGAGCTCAATCTCGGGCTTGAAAAGCGACTGGACATGCCAGTCGGACTCCTTTCCGGCGGGCAGCGTCAGTCGCTGTCGCTGGTCATGGCCGTATCGACCAGGCCTAAACTCCTGCTACTGGACGAGCACACGGCGGCGCTCGATCCGCGTACAGCAAAGCTTGTGATGGATACGACCGTGCGAGCGGTGGAAGAATTGCAGCTGACGACATTGATGGTCACCCACAATATGGAGCATGCGATCAAATACGGTAACAAGATCGTCATGATGGATGCGGGCAAGGTCCTGGTTGAGATTGGTCAGGAGGAGAAAAGAGGTATTACCGTTTCTGATCTCATTGACCGGTTCCACACGAAATCCGATGCCATCGCACTACAGGGAAGCTAGAGTTCATGGACGTTCTTAACAGTTTCTACGGCCTGATCCCCGTCACCATCGCCCAGAGCCTGATCGTAGCTTTCGTTGTTATCGGCGTGATGCTGCCCTTCCGCATCCTGAACTTTCCGGATCTCACCTCGGAAGGGGCCTTTCCGCTTGGCGGCTGCGTCTGTGGCACGCTGATAACCCTCGGGGTCAATCCCTTCCTCGCCTGTCTCGTCGCGCTGATGTGCGGTTTCGCGGCAGGCTGCACCACCGCTTTCATCCATCTGCGCTTCAAGATCAACACACTGCTTGCGGGCATTTTGGTCATGACGATGCTTTACAGCATCAATCTGCGCATCATGGGCCGCACGAATATTCCGCTTTTCACCTACGACACTGTCTTCACCCTCCTGGCGGGTGCGTCAGCCAATTTTCCGTGGGCCAAGATACTCGTCGTCGGACTGCTGATTGCTCTCGTGGTTGCCGCAATGCTTTATTTCTTCATGTCGGAAAAAGGCACATCCATGCGCGCCGTTGGCGCAAGCCCGGATATGGCCGAGGCACAGGGCATCAATGTCGGCACGGCAACAATTATCGGCGTAGGTGCGGCAAGTGCACTTTCAGCAACTGGCGGTAGCATTATGGTCCAGACGCAAGGCTTTGCCGATGTAAACATGGGCTTTGGCATCCTGATTAACGGGCTTGCGGCACTTATCATCGGCGAAGCCTTCACTGGACGCCAGACCATTCTGCGGCAGGTACTGGCTCCGGTCGTTGGGGCGCTGGTCTATTATCAGCTCATTTCGTTCTGTCTGACCCTCGGCCTTGCGCCCGCCGACTTGAAGTTCGCCACCGGCGCCTTCGTGCTTTTAATGCTGGCCTTGCCAAATCTGCGTAAGTCCGGCGGCGGGGTGCAGATACGCGAGAAAGTCAGGGAATAGAGTTCATTCGCTCGGGAGGAGCAACCCATGAATACTGTTGACGCTGTCGATTGGGACGACGCCTACTCGAATTTTGCCTATATTCCAGATGGCTACGAATATCTGGCCAAATGGCTTTCGCTTGCTCAACAGTTTCGCGAGGACATGGACCAGAAGGGTCTTATGAAGAGCGATATCAGCTACGGCCCGCATGCACGCAACCGGCTTGACCTGTTTATGCCCTGGGGGGATTTGAACGGTCTCGCCGTCTTCGTCCATGGTGGCTACTGGATGGAGGACTTCGACAAGTCCGCCTGGTCTCATCTGGCAAAAGGCGCTCTCGCCCATGGCTTCGCTGTCGCCGTACCATCCTATGCGCTTTGCCCCGAGGTCCGCGTCAGCGAGATTACCGTACAGGTGGGCCTGGCCATAACCCGTGCTGCGAGCGAGATTGCCGGGCCAATACACCTTTCGGGTCATTCAGCCGGCGGACACCTGGTCGCTCGCATGGTGACGTCGACATCACCGCTCACACAGACAGTCAGGCAACGTATTCGCAAGACCGTACCGATATCCGCACTTGCAGATCTGCGCCCGCTGATGAAGACCGAAATGAACGATACGTTGCATCTTGATGCGGTCGAAGCACGGCTAGAAAGCCCTGCCCTGCTGGAACCGCAGGAGGGCATTGATATGACCGCTTGGGTGGGCGCAGCAGAACGGCCTGAGTTCGTGCGCCAGACCGCGCTGCTCGCCAATATCTGGTCGGGTTTTGATTGCCGTGTGGATGCGGTCGAAGAACCGGGCAGGCATCATGCCGACATCATCGAGGGCCTGGCTGAGCCTGACCATATCCTGACGCACAAGCTTCTGTGCCTTCAATGAGATCAAACAAAAGGCTGCCAGAGTTGGGATTTCACCCTGGCAGCCTTTTGAGTACCGATTTATTAATATTGTTTTTTTAGGCGCTTAGGCGCTTCGACTCTTCAATGATCATTGCATTGTTCGGAAGGCCGAGCGCATGAGCAATACGCTCCAGCTTGCTTGGGTCAGAATTCTGACCACTTTCAATTGTTTCGATTTCGAGGCTGGTCAAACCGCACGCGACGGCCAGATCCTCAACGGAATATCCGAATTGTTCGCGAAATGCCCTGACAATATTTGTACCATTGGCTAGCGCCGTGGAAATTGCTTCTGGCAATGAATAGTCGCTGTTGTTCATCGCTTTGCTCCTAACGTGAAAGGTTTGGTTAACAAATCGGAAGGCCGAACTTATACGTCCATCACGCGCGATCAAGCCTTTTATGACACTTCACAAAAAACGTGAACGGAACGCCTGAGGGAAACTCGCCTTATTCTGGCACTAGATTTCGGTAGAATGATAAAGCTGCCGATTGTTAACTCGACCATTTGCTGAAGAATATCAGTGGATTGTTACGTCACTGTATCATTCACAACTGGCTACATTTAGGAGCGAGGTCACGAAAATGCACCCTCACCCCGGTAAATATTTCAAAGCCATTTTTCTGGTGATTGTAACATTTGTCCCGCTGATTTCCGGCTGTGCCCGCGTCTATTATGGCAGCTTTCGTTATGACGCTGCCTGCGTCGATTACGATCCCCGCTACCCCGGTGCGAGCCCGGTTTGCGTCGTTAAGAAGACGCAGTAGAGGACTGGCGCGTTCATCACCGCCAGCCCTCCACGGCTCATTCGGCTAGAGTGAGACCTCGAACGCCGCCTGCGTCTTTGCCTTGATTTCATCGATCGTCACGCCGGGTGCGATTTCGATCAACGTCATCTTTGGCTCACCGCGCCGTTCGATGGTGAAAACGCCCAGATCCGTAATCACCAGATCGGTGACGCGCTGGCCCGTCAGCGGCAGAGTGCATTGCTCAAGGAGCTTCGCTTCGCCCTTTGCTTCATGTTCCATAACGACAACGACTTTCTTGACGCCGGCGACGAGATCCATCGCGCCGCCCATGCCCTTGACCATCTTGCCCGGCACCATCCAGTTGGCAAGATCGCCGTTGCGGGCAACCTGCATTGCGCCGAGAATGGAAAGGTCAATGTGACCGCCGCGGATCATGCCGAAGCTGTCCGCTCCGGAAAAATAGCTCGTCGTCGGCAGTTCGGTAATTGTCTGCTTGCCGGCATTGATGAGGTCGGCATCTTCCTCGCCCTCATACGGGAAAGGCCCCATTCCGAGCATGCCGTTTTCGCTCTGCAGTTGAACGCTCATGCCGGTAGGGATATAATTGGCGACAAGGGTTGGAATACCAATGCCAAGATTGACATAGAAACCGTCCTGCAATTCCTGTGCGGCCCGTTCGGCCATCTGATCGCGTGTCCAGGCCATCTTACTTTACCTCACTTGCAGCGATGATACGCGGGCGGGTCGTGCGCTGTTCGATATGCTTGACGGGATTGGGCACGTGCACGATCCGTTTGACGAAAATGCCGGGCGTATGGACGTGGTCCGGGTCGATCTTGCCCGCATCGACCAGATGCTCGACTTCCGCCACAGTGATCTTGGCTGCTGTCGCCATGATCGGATTGAAATTGCGCGCCGTCTTGCGGTAGACAAGATTGCCTTCCGTATCGCCCTTGAAGGCGTGAACGATGGAAAGATCGGCAAACAAGCCGCGTTCCATCACATAGGATTCGCCGTCAAATTCACGCACATCCTTGCCATCAGCGATAATAGTGCCGACACCGGTCTTGGTGTAGAAGGCCGGGATGCCTGCACCACCGGCGCGAATGCGCTCGGCGAGCGTTCCTTGCGGGTTGAATTCCAGTTCGAGTTCGCCCGACAGATATTGCTGGGCGAACAGTTTGTTCTCGCCGACATAGGACGAGACCATCTTGCGGATCTGCCGTGTTTCCAGAAGGACGCCGAGGCCAATGCCGTCGACACCTGCATTGTTTGAAATGACGGTCAAATCCTTGACGCCAGAATCACGGATCGCGTAGATCAGCGCCTCGGGAATGCCGCAAAGGCCAAAACCGCCCGCCATGATGGTCATGCCGTCGAAGAGCAGGCCGTCAAGCGCCGCGCTTACTTTTGAATGAACTTTTCTCAAGAACAGTCTCCCATTTCTCCATCCTCTGCACCAACGGTATGGCTTGTCTCGGGCAGACAGATAGTCGTATTAATACGGCATGACAGCACCGGAGTTTCCTAACGCCGACATTGCCTATTCAGGAGGCGCAAAGCGCTTCTGGCTGGCTGACTTGCCAGTGCCGATGGTCTACGCCACGCACCGTATCATACGCGATTGCAATTTCGAATTCGCGCAAGAGTTCGGCTATGAGCGTGACGAGCTGATTGACCAGAGTTTTTCGAGGCTCTATCCGAAGATCAGGGACTTTGTGCGCACCGGTGAAATGTGGCGGACAAATTTTGCCGGAGGCAGGGTTTACTATGACGAGCGCGTCATGCGCCGCCGTTGTGGATCGAGCTTTTGGTGCCGCGTTCGTGGGCGCAGCCGGAACCAGGCCGACCCCTTTGCCGAAGCGCTTTATTGCTTCGAGCTAATGAACCGCGCGGTTGCCGGAAATGCCAGCCTGATTTCCGATCGGCAAAAGCAAGTTCTGACCCGGGTTTCACAGGGCAAGACCAATGCACAGATCGCCGAAGAGATCGGCCTTTCGAAGCGCACCATCGAGGCGCATCGCGCCCGCCTCATGCGCACGTATGGTCTGCGCAACAGTGCAGAACTGATCGCCTGGTTCTCGTCGTTACGATAATCGTCAAAACGTCGGCGGCGTACAGGCGCTCACCACCTCGCAGGGGTTTGGACCGATGCAGCGAAAACGATGCGGCCGGCGGCTTTCGAAATAATAGGCATCGCCCGGACCGAGAATGCGCCGCTCGTCATCGACGGTCACCTCGATCCGCCCGCTAATGACGATGCCACCCTCCTCGCCTTCATGCACGAGCGGGACCTTGCCGGTATCGCCGCCTGGCTCGTAGCGCTCCTTTAAGATCTGCAGTGCCCGGCCGAACAGATTTTCCCCGATCTGCCGGTAAGAGATATTGCCCTTGCCAATCTCCACCAGCTCGCGCGATTCATAGAACACCTTTTGCCGCCGATCAGGTTCCAGAGCAAAGAATTCGGCAAGCCCGATGGGTATCCCGTCAAGAATGCGTTTCAGCGCGCCGACCGAGGGGTTCGTCTGGTTCGATTCAATCAGCGAGATCGTGGAATTGGTCACGCCAGCCCGCTTGGCAAGTTCGCGCTGGGACAACCCGTGCCGTTCGCGCAAGAAACGCAAACGTCCACCAAGATCGATGCTCATGCAATCCTCTCGTACTGTTTCATGTGTTCTGTATCGGACAAAGTTCTCATGAGACAACAACAATATCAATAGCTTGATTGTACACAGAAAAGGACTTGTTGAATAATGCAAAGCATGGCTGTGTAACCGGAGAAGAGGAGTTACCCATGCTGATGTCCAACACCCCGTCGCTCGAAAATTACTGGATGCCATTCACGGCGAACCGGCAGTTCAAGGCGGCCCCCCGACTACTCGCCGCAGCCAAGGGCATGTACTACACTGATGTCGACGGCGGTCAGGTGCTTGATGGCACCGCGGGCCTCTGGTGCGTCAATGCGGGCCACGGCCGCGAAAAGATCGCCGACGCCGTCGCACATCAGCTCATGACCATGGATTATGCGCCATCCTTCCAGA
>NZ_JBBNAN010000484.1:0-2727 GCF_037994405.1 Phyllobacterium sp. | reverse complement strand
GTTCAACAACACGGGTGAGACTGACCATGAGTTCGTCATGGATCGTCACAAGGGCATTCAGGAACACAAGGCACTCATGCAGAAGTTCCCGGAAATGGAACATGCCGATCCCAATTCCATTCGCCTCGCCGCTGGAGAAAAGGGCGAAATCATCTGGACGTTCGCTAAGGCCGGCGAATTCGGCTTCGCCTGTCTCATTCCCGGCCATTACGAGTCCGGCATGAAGGGCGAAATTACAGTTACTCCATAAGCATCCAAGACCGTCCAACCAACAAAGGAAACCGACATGAAATTTTTCATCAAATCCGCTCTCATCGTAATTGCTGCTGCGGCAATCTCAACCGCATCGCTAGCTGCGGAATACACCAAGGGTGAGGTCAAGAAGATAGACCTCAAGCAGAACAAAATCACCATCAAGCACCAGGAACTCAAAAACCTTGACATGCCTGCCATGACGATGGTCTTCGTAGTAAGTGACGAAGCTCTGTTGGGGAAAGCCAAGGAGGGGCAGCCGATAGAATTCGTTGCCGAGAAGATCAACGGCAAACTGACGGTCACCGAGATCAAATGACGATAATTCGAATGTGATGTTGTGGCAGAGAAAGCTGCAACGAGAAGAATCAGCGGCCTCACAAGCCGCTGATCAAGCCCGTTCCAGAAGGCTACTTCCCGTCAAATGACTTGATTGGACACCACCTCCTTCAGGTGCGAAGGTGGTCGACAATATTCATCGTGGAATCTGCGTCGCAAACTCCGTTTTTTAATCAATTGGAGAGTTCCATCATGGCAACCTGGCAACCTGATCCATCATTTTATCCCTCACCGAGAATGGCCGCCAAGGCACCGGAAGAAAAACTTGCCTACGTCGCGGCCTTCGATCCCGATCGCAAAAAGCCCGATGCAATAGCGGTCGTCGATGTCGATCCAGCATCCGCATCCTATTCTCAGATCGTTGGGCAGGTCGATATGCCGAACGCCGGCGACGAGTTGCATCATTTCGGCTGGAATGCCTGCTCATCATGTCTTTGTCCCAACGCGCCGCACCCTCACATGGAGCGACGTTACCTGGTCGTACCGGGCCTGCGCTCATCAAGATTGCATATTGTCGATACCAAGCCCGACCCCAGAAACCCGAAGATCATCAAGGTTATCGAACCGGAAGAAATCGCGGAGAAGGCGGGTTATTCGCGCCTGCACACTATCCACTGCGGCCCCGAAGGTATCTATGTGAATGCGCTCGGAAACGCAGAGGGCAAGGCGCCAGGCGGAATATTCCTGCTCGACGGCGAAAGCTTCAATGTTCTAGGCCAATGGGAGATGGACCGGGGGCCGCAGAAGCTCGCCTACGATTTCTGGTGGCACCTTGGACATGATACGATGGTGACCAGCGAATGGGGAACGCCGGATACATTCGAGGACGGGCTGGTTCCGGAGATACTGCTGGGCAGTAAGTATGGGCGCAGGCTGCATTTCTGGGACCTCCACAAGCGCAAACATCTCCAGGAGATCGACTTCGGCGAGGAGCATCAACTCGTATTTGAGTTGCGCCCCGCGCACGACCCAACCAAAGCCTATGGCTTTGTAGGCTGCGTCATCAGCCTCAAGGATCTCTCGGCCTCGATCTGGACCTGGTATCGCGATGGCAACAAGTGGGCCGCGAAAAAGGTGATAGAGATTCCGGCTGAACCGGCAGATCCTAGCCAGCTGCCACCTGTACTGCAGGGCTTCAAGGCTGTTGCGCCGCTCGTAACCGATATCGACCTGTCGATGGATGACCGCTTCCTCTATGTTTCCTGCTGGGGCACCGGAGATATGATCCAGTACGATGTATCAGACCCGTTCAGCCCTAAGGAGACGGGCAGGGTTCGCATTGGAGGCATCGTATCCCGTGAGACACATCCCAAGGCGAAGAACGGCGCTCTCAATGGTGGCCCGCAAATGGTCGAGATCAGCCGCGATGGAAAACGGGTCTACTTTACAAACTCTCTCTACGGCGCCATCGACCCGCAATTCTATCCGGAGGGTATCGACGGCTGGATGGTGAAGCTCAATGTAGGCGAAAATGGCGGGATCAGCTTCGACGAGAATTTCTTTGTCGATTGGCCCAAAGGCCACCGGCCGCATCAGGTGCGTCTGGAGGGAGGCGATTGTTCGTCCGATTCCTACTGCTATCCTTGATGATACCAGCGCCCAAAACGAATAGTCGCGGCAAATGAACTCAATGTCGCCTTGGCTGGTGCTTGCTGGCCTTGGCGCGTTCCATGGCCTCAACCCCGCAATGGGCTGGCTCTTTGCAGTAGCGCTCGGTCTCCACCGAAACAGCCGCGGTACCGTGCTGGTGTCGCTAATACCTATTGCGATAGGGCACACGGTTTCAGTTGCCGTCGTTGCGGTGGTGGTGGTGTTGCTCGGCCTCATCGTGGACCAGCATCTGCTGGAAGTGATTGCTGGCGTGCTGCTCGTGGCCTGGGCCACCTATCATGCTCTCTATGGCCACCGCCACCGCGTCCGCGTTGGGATGACAACGGGCTTGACGGGGCTTGGGATCTGGTCGTTCGTGATGGCGACTGCGCATGGCGCTGGGCTCATGCTTGTGCCGGTCGTGATACCACTGTGCCTCTCGGAAAGCCCTGCGCGGCAACTGACGGCAGCGGGCTCTCTTCCAATAGCGTTGGCCGCCGTAGGCACCCATATGGCGGCAATGCTCGCAGTGATCCTGATTATCGC
>NZ_JBBNAN010000483.1:0-3243 GCF_037994405.1 Phyllobacterium sp. | reverse complement strand
GGGCTTGTCAAAGACAGCATCGACAATGACAGATCCTCGGCAAGTCAGTGCGGCTCCTGCCTTTTCGCACAGAGTTTTGTAAACGACGTCAGAAATTTCCGGTCGGTAAGCCGCATTTGGAAGTTTCTCAGTTGCTGTAACACCGAACATAGCCTTGCGGATGCGGTCGCTTTCAAAAATTCGCGCGCCCGGAGCGCATCCGACATGTGCGGCCAGTGCCTCCGCGATGGTTGACTTTCCGGATCCGCTCAACCCGCCGATCGCGATCAGAAGCGGTGGGGGCGGCCCGAGCAGAGCAATCGCAAGATTGAAGTACGATCGGGCCTCTTGTCGGAGGCTGGTGGACTTGTGCGCGCCCAGTTCGACCTGACTCGCTGTGACGTGGGCGCGAACAGCAGCACGCAACGCCATGAAGAAAGGAAGGACTGCAATGCCCTCATCGTCACCCGCAATGTCGAGATATCGGTTCATGACCAGATTCGCGTTGTCGCGCAGGTCGCGATGCCAAAGGTCCATCAAGAGGAATGCCAGATCATAGAGCACATCGACAGTTGCAATCTGGTCGTTGAATTCGATGCAATCGAAAAGCCTGGGTCCATCCTCGGTAAGATAGATATTTCGCAGATGAAGATCTCCGTGGCAGCGCCTGATCATCCCTGCAGTCTCTCGGCAGTCCAGCTGTTTGCGATACGCTTCCAGTACCGTCCGGAACGCATCGCAAAGTGCCTGGACTTCGGGCCCGGAAAACACGTGACTGGTTGCAAAACCACGCTCGTTGATGTCGAGCACGGCTTCAATATTGGACGAACCACTGTTGGCGTGGACAGGAGCAATCGTTTGATGGAATTTCGCGATCTGTCGAGCGGTCGTGTCCATCAGCGTCGGCGTAAGTTGGCCCGCTCCAGCCATTTTGTCGAACAGGTGTTCCTGAGAGAACCGCTGCATTTCAACGACAGCATCGATCGTTTCATTCGTGGCATCAAAACACAGCTTTCCATTAGCACCACGGGTAATTCGACGAACGCCGAGATAGAGTTCGGGTGCTGTCTTGCTGTTAAGCTCGACCTCTTTCAGACAACAGGCAAGACGCAATGCCGGCGTGGAGAAATCGGCGTAGGGAAATTTGACGGCACGCTTAAGTTTGAATGCTCTGTCCGCGATGAGGAAGACAAGCGATATGTGCGTTTCCATCACCTCGACCGTACCGTCCAGGCCGTAACTTTCGGCATGCCTCAAGAACGCAATTGTTTCGCTTTGATCATGGCACATTTTGTCGGCTTTCCAGCGATTCGCACTTGTGCACTCGCGCATCAAGCTAATGCATTCAATGCCCGAAATTGTGCGCAATCCTATCATGCCGACACTTGTGTGAGTTGATCTGGATCAAGGCATTTGTATGTGGGATTGCATATTCTGAGCCTTCAAATGTTCCGAAACTTCGCTCTCGCGCGGAGCAGCATTCAGGAGAAAGCTGATGTCCTTCAAAACGATCATGTGCGTTGTCGGAATGAAGGTGGGTGACAACGATCTCAAATCAGCCATTGATCTGTGTGCGGAAAACAATGCGCACCTTTCTGTCCTTGTCATCTCATTCGCTTCGCCGCCTCCCATCGGTGACTACGCATCCACAATCTCGGATGCTTGGCTCGAGGAGCGACAACAAGACGTTCAGCAGCTGGAAAAAAGAACGGCCAAGATTAACATGCTCTTGAATGAAGCCGGAATTTCCGCGTCGATCAGCAGTGAATATGCCGAGTTTGTCTGGGCAGCCGGTGAGATCGGTCGCCACGCCCGTTATACTGATCTGATTTTTATCGGCCCCGAGGTCCTGAAGTCCGAAGAGCTGAAATCCAAGGTTTTGGAGGGCGCTTTGTTCGAGTCCGGAAGGCCCATTCTGATTGCGCCTTCCGGAACGACACTGACGCTAACACCGAAGCACGTGCTCCTGGCGTGGGATTCGCGGGTGGAATCGGCCCGCGCGGCCCGGGAGGCGCTGGATATGCTTATCAAGGCTGAGGACGTTCACGTGACGCTCGTCGATCCGGACACCAGCACAACCATGAATGGACCGGAACCTGGAGCCGACGTTGGCGCTTACCTGGCTCACCATGGGGTCAAGATAATTGTGGACCGGCTGCCGAGCGGCGGCAATCCGGTCGCGGATGTTCTCAATCAGCACGCCGTCGACATCGCCGCTGACCTGATCGTTATGGGCGGTTATGGCCACTCCCGTCTGCGTGAACGCGTGTTCGGCGGCGTGACAAAATCCATGATCGATGCTCCGAAATTTCCCATTCTCATGGCGCGTTGAGTTGATCCGCATCAATGCAGAAACGCCGCCATAGGACCATACTTGATCGTTGGAAGGAGCGGCGATCCCGCTTGCTTCGAAAACAAGGGATCACAATCATGGACGATACTATCCTAAGGCAAAGCATCATTGACGAGCTTGAGTTCGAACCGAGCATCGATGCCGCTCATATCGGCGTCGCCGCCGAAAGCGGGGTCGTTACATTGACGGGCCACGTTCCGACCTTCGCAGAAAAGAACAAGATAGCCGATGTGGTCTGCCGGGTAAAAGGCGTGCGCGGGCTCGCGCAGGAAATCGAGGTGCGCCCGCGCGGTGAACATCGCGCCGCCGACGACGAGATTGCGAAGCGGGCACTGAGCGTGATCAGATGGAACACGGTCATTCCTGACGGGACTGTGTTGGTCAAAGTGCAAGACGCGGTGGTTACGCTCACCGGCACGGTCGAGTGGAACTATCAAAGGAACGCTGCGGCCGAGGCCGTGCGCGGCCTAAGCGGTGTGATTGACGTTAACAACAACATAGAGGTCATACCGGTACCGACTGCATTCGACGTCAAGAAGCGCATCGAGGATGCGTTGAAACGAGCAGCCGAGGTTGAAGCCAAGAGCATCACGGTGGACGTTGATGGTTTCGGTCGAGTCAAACTCGAAGGGCGTGTCAACGCCTGGTCTGAACGCAACGCTGTCGAGCGGGCCGCGTGGTCCGCGCCCGGAGTGAAAATTGTGGACGACCGCATCATCGTTGTATGATGGTTCGTGGGAACGCGGAATTTGAAGACGCGTTGCACTCATGATGGAAACCGCCATGAGAATGGAAATGCAAGCAATGGTTCTCCATAAAATCGGAGAACCATTGCCGCCGGTGGCCGCGTTGTTTTGTGGCGGTATTCATATGAGTGAAATTCCGAGCATGCCATATGCGACAATCTGGGG
>NZ_JBBNAN010000482.1:0-11964 GCF_037994405.1 Phyllobacterium sp. | reverse complement strand
TATAGCGGCTTCACTGACACTCAGCCCTAGCCAATCAAATACCGCTTTTTTCAATCCGGTTTCCGGGTGCGCGGGGTTCTTTATCATGGCTTTTGCTCCTGGTGGTGGTCGAGATAGTCAACCCGTTCGATGTCCTGTCCGCTAAAGCGAAACGTAACATGCTACTCTCCATTGACCCAAATTGATCAATAACCTTTCCGTTTGGTCGCGTCCCCGGAGGTGGTGTAGCTCGGCGTCAGCGAAGCCGCTCGCGGGCGCGCCCTCCATCAAGGCGGCCGTCGCCAAGGTGCTCAACGCAACCTGGCAGCGCTGCCGGGTCCACTTCATGCGCAACGTGCTGGCCCACGCCGGAAAGAGCGGGCGCCGCGTCGTCTCAGCCTTGATCGCCACCGCCTTCGCGCAGGAGACGCCAGAGGCCGCCAGCACACAATGGCGCGCCGTCGCCGACCAGATCCGACCGAAGGTGCCGAAGCTCGCGACAATCATGGACGACGCCGAGCCCGATGTGCTGGCCTACATGACCTTCCCGAAGGAGCATCGCACCAAGCTGCACTCGATCAACCCGATCGAGCGCATCAACCGCGAGATCAAGCGGCGCACCGATGTCGTCGGCATCTTCCCCAATGACGACGCCATCGTCCGCCTGGTCGGTGCTCTGCTGCTCGAGCAGAACGATGAATGGGCCGTCCAGCGCACCAGATACATGACGCTGGAAACCATCGCCACTTTGAGCGATAATCCCTTCATCAGCCTGCCCGCTGTGGCGCGCTGATCTTCCCGGCCCATGGCGAAGGCGGCCTCGTGAAGCTCGCCGGATCGTTCCAAATGTGGAAGGCTGCGGACTGGCCTCGCACTAAAATTTCCGCAGGGCATGTCCGCCGACTCCTCCGCGACTTTGACGACTGGCTCTATGGCGAGGAGCAATCGGAGACCAGCAAAGGTGGACATCCAGGTTTGGCTACGCACCCTTGGCCTCGAGCAGTACGATCAGGCGTTCCGCGACAACGGGGTCGATGGTGAGGTTCTGCCGAAGCTGACGGCCGAGGATCTCAAAAATATCGGCATCACCGCCGTTGGCCATCGGCGGAGGTTGCTCGAAGCCATCGCGGTGTTGCGCCAGAGCGGCAGTGATGAAGACCCTACATTGGCGCAGGGAACCAAGAAGCCTGCGCAGGCCCACACGGTTCGCGCAGCCGAGGCGGAGCGTCGCCAACTGACGATCATGTTCGTCGACCTTGTCGACTCGACGGCGCTGTCGAGCAGGCTCGATCCTGAAGAGATGCGCGATGTCATACGTGCGTTTCAGAACGCGGTCGCGGGCGACGTCGCAAGGTTCGAGGGCCACGTCGCCAAGTTCATGGGCGATGGGGTGCTCGCCTACTTCGGCTGGCCGCGGGCGCACGAGGACGAGGCCGAGCGCGCCGCGCGCGCCGGGCTGGCGGTCGTTGATTCGATCGCAAGGCTCGCGACCCCGGCACAAGCGGCGCTGGCGGTACGTGTCGGCATCGCAACGGGGCTGGTGGTGGTGGGCGATCTCATCGGCGAAGGAGCGGCGCAGGAGGAAGCGGTGGTCGGCGAGTCGCCGAACCTAGCGGCGCGGTTGCAAGCATTGGCTGCGCCTGGCCAGATCGTGATCCCGCTCGCGACGCGCCGACTGCTCGGCGGGCTGTTCGAGCTCGCCGACCTGGGCCTGCACGACCTGAAAGGGTTCGACGCCCCGATCCGCGCGTGGCGCGTGCTTCGCGAGAGTGCCGCCGAGACCCGGTTCGAAGCGCGCGCGATGAGCGGCCTCGCCCCCACAGTTGGGCGCGAGCACGAGTTTGCTCTGCTCGCGGAGCTCTGGAGCAAGGCCGCGTCCGGCGAGGGGCAGGTGGTCCTGCTCTCCGGCGAGCCCGGCATCGGCAAGTCGCACCTGATTCAGGCGCTCCGCGAGCGCCTGCGGGACCGGCCGCACATCCGCATCCGCTGCCAGTGCTCGCCGTTCCACGCAAATAGCGCCCTTCGCCCGTCGATTGTCCAGCTCACCCGCGCGGCTGGCTTCCATCCACACGATTCGCCGAGCGTAAAACTCGACAAGCTGGAGCGCCTCTTGGCGCGGTCCACAGACAAGGTCCGGGACGTCGCCCCTTTGTTGTCGGCGCTCCTTTCGCTCCCGGCAGGCAGCCGCTACGCACCCCTGAACCTCAGCCCTCAGCGCCAGAAGGAGCTGACCCTCGAGGCTCTGGCCCGGCAGCTTATTGGCTTGGCGGCCCGCCAGCCCGTGCTGATGGTTTTCGAGGATATCCACTGGATTGATCCAACTTCGCTAGAGCTTCTCGACCGATTGGTCCAGCGGATCCCCCGCCTTGCAGTATTGGCGATCTTCAGTTTCCGCCCTGAGTTCGAGCCGCGGTGGATCGGCCACCCGCAGGTCACCTCGCTCACGCTGAACCGCTTAAGCCGCCGGCAGGGCACGGCCCTGGTGGAGCGGTTGACCGGGGGCAAGGCGCTGCCGGGCGGGTTGCTCGAGCAGATGATGGCCAAGACAGACGGCGTGCCCCTGTTCCTCGAGGAGGTGACCAAGGCCGTAATTGAATCTGACGTGCTGACCGATGAAGGCGATCGTTACGCACTCTCGGGCCCGCTGCCACCGTTGGCGATCCCTGCAACCCTGCAGGATTCTCTGCTGGCGCGGCTCGATCGGCTAATGACGCCAGCGCGGGAGGTCGCGCAGATTGGCGCCGCCATCGGCCGCGAATTCTCTTATGAGCTGCTGGCGGCGGTCGCGCAGCGCGAGGAACGGGAACTGCAGGGCGCCCTCGACCAACTAATCAGCGCCGAACTCGTGATCGCGCGCGGTCGGCCGCCGCACGCGACGTTCATCTTCAAGCACGCATTGGTGGGAGATGCCGCTTATGCCACCTTGCTGCACAGTCGCCGCCAGCAGCTGCACACCCGGATCGCCCACGCGCTCGAGCAGCATTTCGGCGAGGTCGTCGAACACGAGCCCGAGATCGTGGCTCAGCACTATATGGCTGCAGGCCTCTCTCTTCAGGCCATCAGCTATTGGCAGCGCGCGGGAGAGAGCGCCAACGACCGTTCGGCGAACGATGAGGCCCAGAGCCATCTGCAGAAAGCGCTGAACTTAATCGAAACGCTCCCTGCGGGCCCGGAGCGCCAGCGGCGCGAGCTCGCAGCGCTAACGGTGCTGGGCCGCGTGCTCACCGCCAAGAATGGCTACGCAAATGCCGAGGTCGAGCGGGTATATTCTCGCGCGCGCCGCCTTTGCGAGGTGATGCCAGAAGATGCGGATGTCTTCCCGGTTCTGCTCGGCCTGGCCATCTACTCGGCCACGCGCGCCGAACTCACGTCGGCGCACGAGCTGAGCGGACGGCTTCTCGACCTTGCCCTGCAGAGTAACGATCCCGTGTGGGTGGTCGAAGCCCATTATGCTCGGGGAATCAGCTTTTCTTGGCGCGGCGACTTCAGGGAGGCACGGAAACATTTAGAGCTGGCCTCCGAAGCGTATCGCCCACAGCAACATCGAGCTCATCTCGCGCTCTACGGCCAGGATCCCGGACCGATTTGCCTATGTCGCGGTTCAGCGGTGCTTTGGCACCTCGGCTACCCCGACCAGGCGCTGACCCGGATGGAAGACGCCCTTGTCTTGGCCGAGCGATTCGCGCACCCCTTCAGCCGCGCTTACGTGCTGATATGGGCAGCGTGGTTACGACTATTTCGACGCGAGGTGGCCGAAGCCGAGGAGCGGATCGACCGTGCGCTCACGTTCGCGACCGAGCAGGCGTATCCCTTCTGGGCTGCCATGGCCGCCCAGCAGAAGGGATGGCTCTCGGCGAAGCAGGGCCAGAAGGAGCGAGCGATCGCCCAAATTGAGGATAGCCTGGCCCGGATGCAGGCCGTCGGAACGCAAGTGACGCAGGCGTACACGATGGGATTCCTCGGCGAGGTGCTCGGGAGTGTCAATCGCGCGTCGGACGGCGTGCGCCTGATCGATCGGGCTCTCGACCAGGTGAACCGGACCCGCGAGCAGTGGTGCGATGCCGAATTGCTGCGGCTCCGAGGTGCCATATGGGCTGCCGCAGAACCAAGCGATTGCCACGAGGCTGAAATCTCGTTCCGCCAAGCGATCGAACGGTCTCGTGAGCAAGGTGCCAAATCCTGGGAGCTCCGCGCCGCCACATCGCTTGCGCGCCTTTTGGCCGAACAGGGCAAGCGCGCCGAGGCGCACGACCTGCTCGCGCCGACCTATGGCTGGTTCACCGAGGGCTTCGACACGCCAGATCTAAACGAAGCCAAGGCGCTGCTCGACGAGCTCCGGTGATGCTGTGCCGTTGATTGGGGCTTTGAAAACAGGCCCTAGCGCCATCCGGAAACTCGCGGGTAACACAACAATCTCACCGACCAGGCGGACGATGGCGTCGTCATTGGGGAAGATGCCGACGACATCGGTGCGCCGAATCGGTGCTCTGCTGCTCGAGCAGAACGATGAATGGGCCGTCCAGCGCACCAGATACATGACGCTGGAAACCATCGCCCCTTTGAGCGATGATCCCTTCATCAGCCTGCCCGCTGTGGCGCGCTGATCTTCCCGGCCCATGCCGGAGAGCGCGGCGACCACGCCGTCAGCTACACCACGCCGCGGGACACGATCTTTCCGTTTTCCTTTGAGCGGATGCAGCTTGAATGCCGGCAATCTCAAATGTTCTGGTGCTTCAGCTGCGCCCAATGCCGATCAGCGCCAGCGTTAGCTTGGCCATATGAGCTGTTTGAATCCCCCGCGTCGATCCGCTACGGCAATAGTCCTCAAGCCCTTTGTGTCGAAGCTAACGATCATAATCAAGTGCAATGCGTAACGGCACAACGCTTGGAGATTTTCTGGTCGATATTTGTCCATACGCGCCCCACCAGATCAAGCGAATCGGGCGCTCATTTCCTGCGGGATGATATAAACGCGCAGTGGTTCGGCCCTTCCGCGAATGGCGATTTCCCGGCTTTCAAGTGCCTGTGTGTCCGAACCTGCCAGGAGGATCGTCGGTTCCGACGCGACCAGCGTGGCGTCGAGCTCTTTGGCAACGCTCTCAAGACGGCTGGCAACATTGACTGTATCGCCGATCGCGGTGAGGTTCTTCACTGCTCCATAGCCCATGGCACCGACGATGACGGGACCGGTATGGATACCTATGGCAACGCGGATTGGCATGGGGAGCTCGCCCGCCAATTCCTCATTCAGACGTTCGATCTCCATCGTAATGATCGCGGCTGCTTTCAGCGCATTGCGGCACGCTTCCTCGGTCGAGCCTCTCAGTCCAAATAGCGCCATTGCGCCGTCACCGATGAACTTGTCCAGGCGGCCGCCGGAACGTTCGACCGCCTGGCCGATGATGGCGAAGTAGCGATTGAGCAGGAAGACAATGTCATAGGGCAGTTGCGCTTCGGTGAGCATGGTAAAGCTGCGGATATCGCAAAAGAGGATGGCGATTTCCTGTTCGCGGCCAGGATTAACAGGCTGGCTGCCGACCGGCACGATACCATCCACAGAGGGAACGAGCAGCGGCACGACGCTGATATCGCTTACAGGGTGCAGCTGACAGGCGAGGCGCACGCCGGGATCTGCACCAATCCGGTTGAGCGTCGCCTGTTCTGTCGATTCTGGAGGCGGCAGCGTCGCCACTCCTTCGACGACCTGGACCCTACAGGTGGAACATCTTCCCTTGCCGCCGCAGACCGCATAGTGCGGCACGCCGCCCAGACGGCTTGCTTCAAGGACGCTGAATCCGCGCGGGACCCGAACCGTTTCGCCGCCTGGATAGCGAACTTCGATCTGATCAGCCCGCTCTCGCCAGCTGCGGCGTGTACGCAGACCAACAACGATCAGCAAGGTTGCGGCAAATCCGCCATAAAGCGTGAGCTTGGCCATTTGCAGGCGCTGCAGCCGAGCGGCGCGGACGGCAGCGGGCATGTCGTGGCTTCTTGCGCCATAGGCCGAAGAATAACCACTGCCATAGCTCGATTGCACCGGCTCACTCTCGAGGATCCGCCCGGTATCAGCAAAGCCAAGTAGGGCGAGGACCGGCAGGAGAATGGCAAAAGTAAGTAGGAACGGTGCCGCCTTCGGATACCATTTGCGGTAACGCAGCCAGAAATGGACGCCGATACATCCATGCGTCCAAACGACAAGAAGCGCCATGGTCTGGCGCAGACCGTTCGCCGGTGATTCGATCCACAGGGCGCGTATGACCGCCTCGTAGCTGTCCTGAATGCCTACCAATTCGAAGCGAATGCGGGTGGCGATCACATGTTCGATGATGAGGAGGGGGATCAGCAGTCCGAGAATGATCTGCAGTGCCTCGCGCATTGGCATGACGAATGTACGGTGCATATAGAGCGATCGCATGACAAGCGCGATATGGACGAAAACCGCTCCATAAAGCAGCAAGGTCCCGACAGGATTGCGCCAGATTGCTGTGAACCACAGCCGCCCTTCTTCGGCGGCCGTCAGAGAAATCAGGTTTAGCGCGTGATTACTGAGATGCAGCGTCACAAAGACGAGCATGATCAGCCCCGAAACCAGTCGTGCCCTGCGCAGGGATCGTTCGGAAAAGCGGGGCGCTGCTGCTATTGTCATGAATACCTTGATTTATGCCGACTAATCTAAGCGACAGATAATGATTTGGCGAGATGAACACTGTGTGCGCAATTGCTCTTTTATAATGGCAAGACAAGGCCTGCCCTTCATGACAATTATGTGTATCTCGCGTGTTGGACGGGCCTATCAGTCTTACGCACATCCTGCTTGCAATTACCGGCAAATGCGTGTGCATGCTTCGTAGGTCGAACACCCGTTAAGCACAAATCATAAAACTCATGCATATTGCTTTTTACGCCCCTCTCAAATCGCCCAATCATCCGGTCCCGTCGGGCGACCGGCAGATGGCGCAGCTTCTCGTCGCGGCTTTGAATGAGGCGGGGCATAGCGTCGAAATCGCTTCGCAACTGCGCAGCTTTACCGCTACACCCGACCCCGTCGAACGCAAAAAAGTTGCCGCCTCGGCCAAGCAGGAAATAGTGCGCCTGATGGACCAGTGGCGGCAAGGAACAAAGCCAGATCTCTGGTTCTGCTACCATCCCTACTACAAGGCACCTGATCTGATCGGCCCAGCACTCGCGGCGGCGCTCAGCATTCCCTACGTGACGGCCGAGGCGTCCTATTCAAAGCGGCGGGATGATACGGGCTGGGCCGGGTTGCAATCGCTGGTCGTTGATGCCGCGCGACAGGCGGCGGTGAATATTTGCTTTACGCAGCGTGATGAGATTGGCCTATCCAGTGCTATCCCGGAGGCGCGGGTCGCGCGATTGCAGCCATTCATCGATGTTTCGGCCTTTCGAACAGAGCCTTCGAGCAGGAATCCTTATCGTCTCGTGACAATCGCAATGATGCGGCCGGGGGACAAGCTCGAAAGTTACAAAATGCTCGCCGAAGCGCTGGCCCTTATTGAAGATCGAAGCTGGAAACTGAGTGTGATTGGCGATGGGCCAACACGCAATGAGGTGATGGCATTGTTCTCTACATTCGGCGCGGGCCGGATCGAGTGGTTGGGTGAACGCAAGGCTGCGGACGTCGTACACCTTCTCTATCTGGGCGGAACCTATGTTTGGCCGGGAACCGGCGAAGCCTACGGCATTGCCTACATGGAAGCGCAGGCAGCCGGATTGCCGGTCGTGGCACAGGCGACCGCCGGAGTACCGGAGGTCGTCAGGAATGGCGTGACCGGTACACTGACAGAGGCTGGCAATGCAAAGACCTTTGCAGGAGCCATCGGCCAGATGCTTGACAATCAAGAGCAGCGGGAAGTGATGGGCACTGCGGCGCGGCGCTTCATACTGCAAGAGCGTTCGCTTGACATCGCATCCAAGCGGCTTGATCAGATATTGCGGGAGCATGGGGCGAATGACGGACGATAAGCTATGGCAGCCACTGCGCGCCGAACTCGCGCGCTGGATCCATGCGAACCGCAGCGCACGTTTCTGGCTGCGCGATGACGACGCCATAAAGCCCACAAAAGCGCTCGACCGACTTTTGGCACTTGGCCGGGAAAATGCGGTGCCTATGACGCTTGCGGTGGTCCCCGCACATGCCGAAAACGCCCTTTGCGACCAGCTGACTGAGGAGCGAACCATAAGCGTTGCCGTACATGGCTGGTCGCATGAAAACCATGCACCGCAGGACGAGAAGAAGCAGGAACTTGGATCACATCGGCCGCGTGAGATCGTTCTTCGCCAGCTCCGGGATGGTTATTCGCGGATCGAGGAGCTGTTTCCAAAGCAGTTCGTACCAGTGCTGGTGCCTCCTTGGAACCGTATCGATCCGCTAGTGTTGCCGCAATTGCCAGCGCTTGGCTTTAAAGCCTTGTCTGTAATCGGGAAGGTCAAGCCGAAACATGCGGCTTTCCTGCCGGTTATCAACACCCATGTGGACCTGATGGATTGGCATGGCACGCGTGGTTGCCGCGCTCATGGTGAGCTGGTCGCGGCAATCGTCAGGGAATTGCAACAGCGCTTTGACGGCACCGATGAGCCCATCGGTATCCTCACCCACCATCTGGTGCATGACGAATCCGCCTGGGCATTCCTGCGCAAGCTCTTTGCGGTTGTCGCCGAGGCGCCGGGTGGCCATTGGGTTTCCCTGCGGGAACTGCTCTAGCCTACAGATCGATCACCTGAAAATCACGGGCCGCGAAAGCGCCCGCAAACTGTTCTTTCGACAGGCGCTCGAATTCGTCGAGTTCATCATCGGTCCGCGACGGCGCATGGTGGAACAGCGCAAGCTTGCCGACTTTGGCTGCGTCTGCAAGCAAGACGCCGTGCTGCCAGGTCGAATGGCCATAACCAAAACGGCGCGGCATCTCGTCTTCCGTATAGGTGCAATCATAGACAACGAGGTCGGCACCCTTGATGAGTTTCATGACGACAGGATCAAGCTTTCCTGCCTCGTGCTCGGTATCAAAGATCAGTGCCAGGACACGCCCTGCCCATTCGACGCGGTAGCCAATGCAGCCGCCGGGATGATTGAGACTGCCGGTGCGGATGGTGATGCCCTCGAAAGGTGAAAGCACGTCGCCGGAGCGGAAATCGCGAAAGCCAATGCTGGCCTTGCAAATATCCGGTTCAATCGGGAACCATGGTGGGCGCATGAATTGCTTGACCATTTCGCGCGTGGTCATGACACCGGCCATATGTCCGGACCACAGCCGCACATTCATCATCGGGTTGTAGAGCGGTGCGAAATAGGGAAGGCCGATGATGTGATCGTAGTGACAATGGGTAAAGATGATGTCTACGTGATCGACACCTTCCTGCGCCACGGCCTCACCCGCCTGCCGCACGCCTGAACCCATATCAAAAATCAGCTTGTGTTTGCCGCACTGGGCTTCAATACACGCGGTGTTGCCGCCATACCGTTTGTACTCGGGTCCCGAGACGGAAACGCTGCCACGCGTTCCCCAGAATTTCACCCGAAACACTTCGTCGTTCATACCGCTCTTTACACCCAAATTCCCCGTCTTTTACGGGCATCGTAACCAAACTGCATTCGTTAAGCGAGGCTTGGATTTCGTTTTATTTATCAACGGCGCAATTAAAGCCTGCGTCAGACCATATGTAAGCGATAGTGAATTGATTTTTAAGCTTTATGACATTTGTCGCGACAAATGTATAAGTTGGTCAGTCTCTCACCTGGAACGTACGATCCATGTCTTCTTCGAAATACCCGCCGATTGCTGTCATTGCGGATGCGCATTTTCATGACCTTTATGGCGACTATGATTTCGACGGTATCGACGTTGACGGGCGCAGGATGACTGCCCGCCGCCTGACCGACACGGTGCGGTCGACGCGGGTATTCAATGAAAGTTACCATGCCTTGCGGGCTGCACTCGATAGGGTGGTGGCGCGCGGGATCAGCCACGTCGTTTTGCTTGGTGACTATTCCGACGATGGCCAGGTGGCGACGCTTGCCGCACTGCGCACGCTGCTCGACGGCTATCGCGAACACCATGGCCTCGTTTTCATCGCGACACCCGGCAATCACGATATTTTCGGTCCGAACGGCCGCCCCCACGCCAAGCGCCTGCTCAATCCGGACGGGACCTATACGATCGTGGCGAGCGACGGCGAATTTGTTGACGACGACGCGGACGGCATGGTGATCACCAACAAGATGTATTGTCCAGGTTACCCCGCGGGACTGGAGGCACTGCCCGATATCGGATTCTTTGGCAGATCCGCTGATATTTATTGGGAAACGCCGTTCGGGACTGACGGCGATCCGGCAAAACGGCGCTATTTCGTGTCTTCGCCAAATGGGCAAAACATATATCAACTGATGGATGCATCCTATCTGGTGGAGCCGGTAGCGGGCCTGTGGCTATTAATGATCGACGCCAATGTGTTCGAGCCGCGCGACGGCGACTTTGCCGAAGGCGATGCCGGTGCGTTCATTGACAGTACCAATGCCGGGTGGAACGCCATGCTGAAACACAAGCGCTTCGTATTGGATTGGGCGAAGGAAGTTGTGGCAAGGGCAGAGCGCGAGGGCAAGCAGTTACTCGCATTCTCGCATTATCCGATGCTGGATATGTTGGACGGAACAGCCGATGACGAGCGCGCGCTGATCGGCAAGACAAGTTCGACCGAGCGCACGCCCTCACCAGATCTGGCAAAAGCCGTGATTAATGCAGGCTTACGCATTCATTTCAGCGGCCATCTGCATGTCAACGATACCGCGCGCGTGCAGGGTGAGGGGGGCTCGCTGGTCAATATCGGGGTTCCATCGCTGGTCGCTTTTCCGCCGGCGTTCAAGATTGTGACGCTCGAAGGTACAAGGCTGCGGGTTGAAACGGTGAGCCTCGATCATCTGCCCACCGATCCTGCCGTAAACAGCCAATACCGTGTCGAGATCAATCTCACCGGCAAAAAGGTTGGGAGAATGCTCGATGCTGCAAATTACGGGGAATTCCTCTCGGAGCATGTCGACCAGCTGGTCGTGCATCGTTACCTGCGGCGCGAGTGGCCGAAAGATCTCGCGCGGATCATGCCGCAGCTCAATCTCGGCGACTTACTCGTGCTCAGCCAGTGCAAACAGCCAGTCCCTGTCGAGGATGCGGTTGCATTGATTCATGCCGAGCGGGCACGCGAGGGCGCCCTTGCCAGCAATCAAGCGCTGCTTGAGGCGAGAGGCATTCGGAGGGATCAGCTGGATGCGATCCCCGTTCTCGGCCTGCTTGGCGATTGGTACCGCCTGCGCCTGGGAAGCGAGATGGCACTCGAGCGCATTTCGCCGCAGCGGCTTGCGGCCTATCGCTTCCTGATTGAGGTCTATTCCAGGCACATTGCTAATCAGATCGGCTGTGCCCAGGAACGGTTTGGGCGGATGCTGCGAATGATGGACCGCTATCTGTCGGGTCTGCCTTCACGCAATTTTGCAGTTGATCTGGTGAGCGGCGAGATTACGCCGGAAGCGGATCAGTCAGCGGGTTGATCACAGTCACCGGCAAAGGCTCGAAATGCTTCACATTTGCGGAAAGGACGGTGAGGCGTCGGCACGGGCAGTGCCGCCAGCGCGCCTGAGTTTGCAATGCCGCGGTCAATTTCCAGGAAGGCGACTATGGGAATAAGGAATTTTCCTGCGTTGTCTCGCATCCATCGCTCAACATTGGTCGCGACAGGAGGTTTCCCAAGCGCGAAGATGGACAAAATGGAAGTATCTAACAGATAGCTGGCAGAAAACCCACAGGTCAATCTCACGCGACGGGGACATACGAACACCAGGGGAAACTGTCAGGAAAAACGGGGGCCTGCTGATCGTTACTTCGCCGCCTGCTTCTGTTTGCTGCGCGCCTCGCTGAGCTCGGTCGTCGTATGGCTGAGACGGTCGGCCAGGACCCGCATAATTTCGATGGTCATCTC
>NZ_JBBNAN010000481.1:0-3661 GCF_037994405.1 Phyllobacterium sp. | reverse complement strand
CGAAAGTGTCCGGCACCGGCGTCACGATCAACAAATACGTTCGCGGCGGCCAAGTCATGACGGGATCATTTGAATTCGAACAGCCGACAGAAGCGGAATTAGAGCGGCGAAAGAATTTGAGCTAGCCATCACAGCGATCTCGCCAATCATATATACGGCCCTACTCCCCTGGGCCTGGCGATTTTCAGAATGGCAGCCGCGGCAGGACGCTTGCCGAATAACTGACAGCCTGGTCCCGCCCTTCGTTGCTGCTAGCCGGATTGGGGGCGTACCTCAAATCCGCCTCCCTGCTGGCCAACATCGTCGCCACCGCGTCCGTGCCGGCACTCAATCTCTAACAAATGGAGAGCAAAATGAGGAAAATTATTGTCACCGAATTCATCAGCGCCGATGGCATTGCCGAGGTTGAAAAGTTGACGCACGGAACTTGGAACTCCGAAATGGATAAATTCAAGAATGACGAACTTTCAGACAGTGGCGCCATGCTCTTGGGGCGCACTACATATGAAATTTTTGCCAGCTCTTGGCCCAAGGAAACCGGAGACTTCGCTGACAGATTCAACGCACTGCCAAAATATGTTGCGTCGACAACATTGAAAAACCTCGATTGGAAGCCTGCCGAATTGCTAAAGGGCGCACTGCCGGAAGCGGTCAAGAAGTTGAAAGAAGGCGGCGGCGGTAATATCTATGTACACGGCAGCATTAGCGTGGCTCAGGAATTGCTGCGACATGGCCTCGTCGACCGCATAAGGCTTCTCAGCCATCCTGTAGCTCTCGGTCAGGGAAAGCAGTTTTTCGCGCCCGGTGAACAGCAGGAACTTGAGCTGATCTCGGCCACGCGCTTCACCAATGGCATCTTGGCCATGGAATATGTGCCAGCAAAGACGAAGTAATTAGGGACGAAAAGCCAAACCCATATATTAGCCTCCCCTCATACTCATCTCTCCAATGGCGGCTATGGGTCGATTCCGGTCGTCCTGGTTGTTGTGCTGACAGGCAAACAAACCTCTAAACACCCTCTCATTTCCATGAGGCGGCGGGCGGCCTCAACCCGTCTTTGTGAGGCCAAGAAGTTCCAGTGTCCGGCTGTCCATATGGCCGCCACAAAACTGATCTAGCGCCCGATCGAAGATAAAGTGGTCACTGGACGCGTGCGAGAACAGCGTCATCGACGATCGGAATTTCAGATCGTCGGGTGACCCCAGTATCCCATTGAGGGATTTGTCGATGTGGCCGAGCAGGGCTTCGGTGCAGACGACAAGCCTCGGTCCAAGAAGCTCGTGACCCAGATAAGCCCGCGCCTCTTCAATCGACGCAATCCCATAAAATCGGGCTGTCGATGAATGCCCGAGGCCTTTCAATTGTGGAAAGATAAACCACATCCAATGGCTGCGCTTCTGACCTGCCCTCAATTCTTTGACGACTTGCGGGAAGATGGCTTTCTGCGCCTGCACAAACCGTTCGAGATCAAATTCCAATTCATGGGTCATCATCAGTTTGATCGCGGCTCAGCTCCGAACCGCCCTTGGTCCACCTAGTTGCTAGAATCCTGGGTTCTCGTCGAAGAGTCGCTGCACCATTGCGGAATCCAGATACGCGCGCACCTCAATAATTTTGTCTTCAGCAAAGTGGGTTACCCAGCAATATTTGTTGTCGAATCGCAGGCCGTTGACCGCCGTCGCCAACGACTTCAGTTCGACGATCGCCCAATCGCCACTGATTAGCACGCTAGTAACGTGGAGTTGAGCGCCTCCCGGAAGAACCTTTCCGAGGCGTTCAAATGTGTGGGCGCGAAATTCGGCCTTGCCGCGGTACCGTCCAGCCAGCGGATGGTGGCCCTCAACGGTCCAATCCACGTCATCGTCGACATGGTCAAAGAATGCTGAGCCGTCTCCAGCCTCCAAGTGAGCGAACAACGACCGAACGGCATCTTGAGAAAGGGGCATTTCTAAATTCCCTCAGGTTATCCCGCATCTTGTCGCGTACGCTGACGGCGGCGCCAGATCGCCGGAGCGACGCCACGCTGCGCACAGCAAGATACACTGTATCGCACTAAAATCCTCGGATGTATTTGCATCGAAGTTCCATTTCTGCCCGAAGCTGTGCGACGCTTGCATCATCTGCGCGGCACGGTCCGTTGCCGCGGCGCCCCCTCTTTCGCAACACGAGCGCCAGAGATTGCGCCTACCTGTTCGATATCGACCCCAACATCAAAACATGGGATTTCTGCTGCGGAGCCAGGCGCGTGCACAAAGCTTTGCCTGGGATACGACCAGTTGTAAACCTTGGCGTCTGGTCTTGCACAACACCTCGAGCGCCCTGATGGCTTCGGAGCGCACCAGAACTGGCGGGGTCATCGCTCTAATCGAAAGGTTTCGGCTGCAAGACAACCATCGAGCTTGATACAGCTCGATTTTACCATCGGCGCTTATAGTATACACTTCATTTGATGTAGATCCAAAGGATTAGTCCATATATACAATGCTTCAAATTGGTAACGAGACAATCGCACGATAACCGCAATTATCAACTGCGGGGCGCTCGATGCTTACTATATTTATACTTTCCACTTATCTAAGCGGCGGAGATGTCGAAAAGGGAGACGAGATAATTCGAGCCCAGCTCGAACTAATGAAGCTATCTTACTTTTTGCGATGACCCGCTTTATAGAACCAAGAGAGACGCCACAAGCCGTTCTGTGGCGCGGCTTGAAAAAGGCACCTCGTTTAAACCCGAAGACGTCATGGAACTCGATAGCGGGTTAAAGAACAAGACTGTCGAATTGAGCACGCATTTGAACAGAGGGGATTGCATTGCCCTTATTTCTGAAGCGCAAGACAAAGTGGATCGGTTGTACGAGCAGCTCAACCGATAGAGCGCACGGCAGCCCCCCGTCACATCCGCGACCAGGATAGCCGCGATTTTCCGCTTCTCGCTCATAGCGCCAGTCTCCCTTGGCCCAGACTAGCACAAAAGTACCCGCCGACGCCTGAAGGTCGATTTGGTTCGCCAAGATAGTCCCTGCTCGACCGAGTGGCCCAGTTGCGATGGCTCTTGTTCCACGAGAATGTCACCTATGATCCAGGTTCGCGTCGAACAGGTTTTGCTGGTGGTGCGCGTCCCAAGGGTGTATTTTGATTTCAGATATTTAGCCCACTCGATACCCCATCAGATGGGCGACGTTGTTGTGTGATCGTGTCCACCGGCATTGGCATGACGGGGTTTTGAAGCGCGCGAATCTGAACGTTTGGCGGGAGCGAAAGCCCTGCTTTGCTGGCGCGAGGATCGTAGCGATCGCAACCGTCCCGTGGAGCTTCATATCCCAAATTCGACGCATGTCGACAAAGCGGGGGGCTTGCCATGATCCGTTCACTATTCATTGTTTGTGCGGCTGTCGCAATATCGACAGCCCTCGCCTTGGCGCAATCGGCCCTGGTAGAGCCGAACGCCGGAACCTGGAAAACCTGGGTGATTTCATCGGGCAAAGACTTCCGGGTCCCGCCGCCGCCCGGAAGCAGTTCCCCGTGGAAAGGGTGCGGTTGGAATAAGCGAGGTTTGAGGCTGTTGGATAAGTTGGCGGGATTATTTTGGATTTGCGCGTATCGCCTGGGGTAAAAGTGGCAAGGGGATAAAGGGCATCGGTGCCCAACAGGCTCAGGCC
>NZ_JBBNAN010000480.1:0-4297 GCF_037994405.1 Phyllobacterium sp. | reverse complement strand
TGCCTTTCTCGGTCAGCTCGATCTTTCGGTGGAACCGGACGAAGAGCGGAAATCCGAACTGTTCTTCCAGAAGGTGGATTTGGCGGCTTACAGCGGCTTGCGTGACGCCAAGTTCGTTTGCAGCTTTCGTAAAGCTCGCGAGACGGGCCGCGGCTTCAAATGCCGTAAGTGCTGTTAATGGCGGCAGCTTTCTGCGAAGATTCATTGAACGGTTCTGATTGCGGATTGGCAGTAGCCGCATAGTCGGCTCTTGAACTTTAGCATTACATTTGATTATGTCAATCAAAACTATTTATGGCGTTGAAAGAATTGGATTTCACGAGCATTATTCTAGCACCAACACACATAAGGTGAGATTATGCTCAACAAGGTCTCGTCATCAATCACAACGCTACTCGATGAACATATCGAGGGACACTCCCTGCCTGCGGGGCTTTACACGCGAGAGGACGTGTTCGACGCCGATCTGGAGGTGTTTTTCATGAATCATTGGATTCACGTCGGGTTGGAATGTGAAGTCCCGGAGCCTGGTGATGCCACGGTCATCGATATCGGGTCCACGAGCTTGATTTTGTTGAGAGATGATGAGAACCAAATCCGTGTCGTTCGCAACGTCTGTCGCCATCGCGGCTCGCGGCTGCTCGACGCCGGCTCCACCGTAGTGTCCAAGCTTGTATGCCCTTATCACCAGTGGACATACGAGCTTTCTGGAGAACTCAGCTATGCGCCCCATATGGGCAAGGACTTCGACAAGAGCTGCCGGAGCCTCAAGCCGGTGAACTTCAAGTCGATTGGTGGCCTGATCTACGTCTGCCTCTCCGAGGCCCCCCCGCAAGACATCGAGCGCCTTGAAGAGGTGATGGAAGAACGGCTTGCGCCCTATGATCTTCGGAACGCGAAGGTCGCGCATCAGGTAGACGTCATCGAGAAGGGCAACTGGAAGCTCACCATGGAGAACAACCGGGAGTGCTACCACTGCTCGGCCAATCACCCTGAACTTTGCCTCTCGTTCGTTGACCTCGATTTTGGGTTCGACCCGGAGTCCCTCAGTCCCGAGGATCGGGAAGAGGCGGAAGAGCATTTTGCCATGTACGCCGAACGCACCAAGATCTGGGAGGCGGCCGGCTTTCCGTCGACGAGTGTCGAACAGGTCAGAGGCTGCGAAACGAACTTCCGCACGCAGCGCCTTATCATCGCTGGAGCGGGAGAATCCCAGACTGAGGACGCGACCGCCGCATCGTCAAAGCTCCTCGGGACAATGACCCGTAAAGACCTTGGTGATTTGCACCTGTGGGGTCACAACAGCTGGAACCATATAATGGGCGACCACGCCGTTTCGTCGATGGTGATTCCCCTGTCCGCAGACACCACCTTGGTGCGGACAAGGTGGCTTGTCCACAAGGACGCGGTTGAAGGCGTAGACTATGATCTCGACAAGCTGACCCATGTCTGGATCGCCACGACCGAGCAGGATTCGAAACTGGTCGCGCGGTCGCATTCCGGAATTCAGGACCCTGCCTACGAGCCGGGCCCCTATTCAAAGTTTAGCGAAGGCGCTTTGGATGACTTTTCGACCTGGTACGTCGAGCGGATGCACGCCCATGGCTACTGAGCTCCTCACTAGGATCCGGAGCCCTGCCAGCGCCGAATTTTGGAACCCGGAGACGGACGACAGGCTCCTGTGTATCGACGTTCACGACGAGACACACGACGTGAAAAGCTTCACGTTCGTTTCACCTGACCACAAGCAGTTCTCGTTCAGAGCCGGGCAGTACTTCATGTTCGAAGTCGGCCTCGACAACGAGGACGACGGCCGCTGCTACAGCGTGTCTTCGTCTCCGCTGCGGAAGAACGCGATCACAATCACAGTGAAGCGTGTTCCCGGAGGCAGGGTGTCGAACTGGCTGCACGACAATCTGACGCCAAACCTAGTGGTTCATGCGTCGGGCCCGCTCGGAAGGTTCGTCCGGCCCGCGGCGAAGAAATATCTTTTCCTGTCCGGCGGTTCGGGGATCACGCCGGTGATGTCGATGGCTCGGGAACTCGCGGATGCCTCCGAGCCAACTGACGTCATCTTCGTCCATGCCGGCCGAAGCCCGCAGGACCTTATTTTCCGGAACGAGCTCTCGAACCTTGCAAGCCGGGTAAAGGGTTTCAGGCTTCATCTGTTGCCGGAAGACATCGGCAACGAGCGCTCCTGGCCGGGCCTGTCGGGTCGGATATCGAAGGAGTTCCTGTCGTTGGCCGTTCCGGACATTGCTGACCGGGTCGTCATGTGCTGCGGGCCGGCGCCGTTCATGACGGCGGCCAGAAAGATCAGCGCAGAACTCGGCGTTCCCGCGTCCAATTATCACGAGGAAAGCTTCGACGTCGCAGTTGTCGATGAGGCTCCCGCGCCCGTCGCGGAGGCCGCCGAAACCAGATCTTTCAGCGTCCAGTTCTCAAAGCAGGGAAAGTCGATTGACGTGCGCGCTGACCAGACGGTTCTTTCATGCGCCAAGAAATCTGGTGTACGGATTCCGTCATCCTGCGCCAACGGCATTTGCGGAACCTGCAAGTCCAAACTGGTGAGTGGAACCGTCGACATGAAGCACGATGGAGGCATCAGACAGAGGGAGATCGAGACTGGCTTCTTTCTGCCGTGCTGTTCCAAGCCATTGAGCGACCTCGTTATCGACCGATAGTTCCATCTGAAGTTATCGGCAGGACGGGAGGCCGCGCGACTACGCGGTTTCCGCTTCCTGGCACTTCGTTCTGATCGTGGTCAGGCTGACCGCACGACGGTCAATGACGGGTTCCGTTCAGCCGAAGCGCCAAGAATGCGAACAGAAGTGTGTTTCCCGATCGCATCGCGCATTTGATCGCAGGTGGATTGTAGAACGAGCTACCGATACCCGGAGCGAACCAGTTATTGTCGGTCTACTTGAACTCACCGCCCGATATAACGAGGTAGGTTTCTTCGGGGAATGGTCATCATCGGGATAGCGCTCTTGGGGAGGATAAGGGTTACCCCGAGCCATAGATTCGTGCGATCTTCCAAACCGCCTAACCGCATCATTTCGGTTGAATGCGCGCAAGGAAGAGAACTTTGTCTAAAAACAACGGACGCTGCCCGAAGTAGCTAGTCTGTATCACTTCAAATTAGTGATAAGTTGCGTGAACATAACTGCTCGAGAATGGCCCGCTTTGAAATGCCATCCTCCCGCGTCGTCTCCCGCACCAACGCAAAAGGAACTACACCAATGCCTGATGTAGACCCAGATGTTGCCCAGATCGATTACCGCATAGCGGCTATACGGGCGAACCTTCGCGCGTTGATCGAACGAGCCGCCGCATCTTGCGGAGCAGCAGACGAGGAACGGATATCTCAACGCATTGCCGATCAACAAGAACTACTGGAAGCTTTGACGAAGCAACGTGAGGAACTTTCCCGAACAAACTCGTAGCCGCGCGGCAACCCTTCGCCACCGATGACGATTCCGCGTCACGCCAGCCCTCCAACGAAGCCGCAAGATGTTGTCTTAAACGCGCCGATTCTCTGAATGCATCATTCGCCTTGCCGCGGGTGTTGGCGCCGCATCGGCGGCGCGCTGAAGGTCGACCATCTTCTTAACCAGGGCTAGCAAGTCGATTATCGATACATACCGACTTTGCACACGCATGTTGCGGGTATGAATCGCTCCGCGTTGAACAGGGCGGTCAGGACGTCTTCTCTTGGGAACCGTTGGTTTGATCGCTGGGCTTGAATCGCCCTGATTGCTCTTTCAAAGCAAAATCGAAGGTTTTTTTGCATTCACCCTGCAGGGTGAAGCGCTTTGGCGGAAAATCGTCAACTATGGCGTTGCGTTGAGTAATTCTTTCCTGATTGTGGCAGGCAGGTAACCAACGAATAAGAAATAAAACTTGCAGGTGGCCGGATAGTTTCCGCACTGAAGGTCATTCGGTCGCCACAGCCATTAATGTCAAACAACTCGAAGTTACCAGTACTGATGCTTGTGTCAGTTAGTATGTTTTGGGGGTAAGAAATGTCAGGAATCATGTATGAACGAATCCCGGATGCGGGTCATGCCGTTTATAATCGACATGCGGCTGCCCGTCGTGCGGAGTTCCATATTGCATCGACCGAACTCCGTCCACAGCGGACGCTGGCGATTATTGACGGACGTGTCGTTGCTCGACAGCACCTTTCGTGGGGGCTTCTGGCGAATGGGCTCGGCCTGCGCATGGTCACATTTGGCTCCATCGAAGACATAGAGGAATATGAGGCAGCGGAGTTTTCGGTCATCCTCGTTTGTGT
>NZ_JBBNAN010000479.1:0-9103 GCF_037994405.1 Phyllobacterium sp. | reverse complement strand
TCCCTTCGGTCTATTGGGTGCCGTTCAGAACATGAGCCGCGATTGGGTGATCGACAAATTTTTCATCTCGGTGAACTACGACACGGACATCGCCACGGTCAAAAAGCTGGTGAAGGGTGTTGGCGCGGCTCTGCTCGAGGATGAAGAGTTGGGCCCGCAAATTATTGAAACGGTAAAGATGAAGGGCGTGGAGGCATTTGGTGACTATGGCATCAAGCTGAGCTTCGCCATGATGACGAAACCCGGCCACCAGTCCACCATCCGGCGGAGGGCATGCGCGATGATCCGGGAAGCTTTCGCTGAGAACGGCATTGGGTTTGCTTCACCCACGGTGCAGGTTGCCAGCAACCACGAGGACCATTCGGCCCGAGCTGTGGCCACAGGTACGATAGCTGGCAAGAAGAACGCTGAACCGCAATTGAAATTGGTGGAGGGCGAGGGTTGAACTAACGGTTCTCAAACGTAATATGGCTAACCTCAAGGCAAGCAATTATTTAACCTTCAGGTCTGCTCTCTCCAGGTCGCCGCGTAGTTGACGAAGAAGTCGCGAATACCTTGTAGAACTCGGTGGCAACATACCGAGTGATGGTAATGTCGGGATCGATAGTCCGAAGGTCGCTGACGGCGTGTTCCAGCACGCTCTGAACTTCGAGATGCATATAGGCGGTAAGCGGCCGAAACGGCGCGTAGTTGTTGTTGAGCGACATCTAGGCAGCTCTCAATGCCAGCTGGAAGTTGCCGTTGGACCGGCTATCGTAACGAGTTGGCGCTCACATCCGCGCCTTTGTGGCCATCACTAACAGAAAGCCGACGTTCATGAGAAAATGGCCAGTGGTGGTTCCATCGTAGGGAGGAATACAAAGATGACAACAAGAACTCTAAGTACCCTGACGTCCACTATCGCTGCAATGGGCCTGCTGGTCGGGTCGGCCGTCGCGCTGGAGGTCGCCAGTTCCGCCACTGTGGCAGGCAAACCCGATGCGGTCTGGCAGAAGATCGGCGACTTCTGCGCCATTCAGACCTGGCACCCGGCCATCTCGAAGTGCGCGCAGAGTGACGAAGGTGGTGCAACCTATCGAACGCTCACGACCAACGATGGCGGCACAATCAAGGAGAAACTCGTCGAGCAAACGGATACCAGCTACACCTATGACATCATCGACTCTCCGCTTCCCGTCGAGAATTATCGCGCCACCATCAGCGTCTCAGCACAAGGAGGAGGGACTAGGGTGGACTGGAAAAGCAGCTTTGACGCAAAGGGCAAATCGGATGGCGAGGCCAAGGACGTTATCAGCGGCATCTATAAAGCCGGCCTCGACAAGATCACCGAAATGAGCGGAAAATAATCTGGCGGGCATGAACGCGGGAGGGACAAAGATTTAGAGTTTGGTAATACCCTTACCCACAGTGTCTTAACGGCGAAGACTTAACGGACTAGCCTTCGCGATATTCGGCGGTATAGGCTCGTTTCGAGGCGCGGCTAGAAAAACTGGCAGAGCGTTCTCGACGGGCTCGCGCGCTTATTCGATACCTAACTTCATCGGTCGAGGCGGTCTGCCAGGCCGCTAGGATGTGGTGAGGTCGAAGTAGCAACGATAGAAATGAGGGTCCTCAGCGGACCATCGTTCTGGGTCAAGCAGAGCGGAAACTCGTTGCCACCTTTGGCGACGCGTGAAGTAGTGACAAAGCCGGTCGTGCTAATGCGTGCATTGATATTTTTGGCGCACGACCATCGTTTAATTTCAACAAACGTAGCTTGACCCATGTTCGCTGTGCGCCAAAGGCAGCATTCGCGACATGGACGATAGGGCCCACTCGCGAGCCGAAGCAAACTTTGGCAACCCGCTAAAGGTCCAGGACGTCGACCGCCCGAGCAGGCTGGCGGCGCCTACTTATGGGATGTCCGGGCCCAGGTGTCTGGTTGGATATTCTGGTTCAGGCTAAAGAAATTCGTTGGATCGTATTTGCGCTTAAGTTCGACGAGGCGTGGGTAGTTCGACCCGAATGCAGCCTTCACCGCTTCTTGCTCCCCTTCTGCAAGGTAATTCAACAGATAGCCACCTGTTGCGTAGGGCTGGATCGCTTTCCAGGCCGCCTTTGCCCAATTGATCTGTGCATCGTCCTCAGCGGGATCGGTCCACTGCGGCATGAAGCCGATCGAATAATCCGAGTGGCGCTGGGCAAACGCGTTCGCATCGTTAGCTTTTCGTCCGCCCACACCACCGTAATACTCGATGAGAAGTCCCGATAATGGCGATGTCATGCCTTTGGCCTGCTCCACGAGCACGTCCACGACGTCGTCCGAAAGTCCCTTCACAAACGCTGACTTCCAGTAATTCCTCGTCCCGGCAGGGAAGGCGTCATCGAGAATCGACTGCATTGCTGTAAAGGGTAGGGCCTGCACTGCATCCATCAGCGGCTCACCCAGTTTGCGAAGTGGCGCAATGGCTCTTTCACCCTCTGCCAGGTCCCCACCGCTCCAACACGGAATGATCGCCGTCGCAGGCGTTCCGTCGGGAGTGGAAATAAGTCCGACATAGACAGTCAAGTCCTCGGGTGCAGTGTCCATGAATGCCCGATAAGTCCGCAGGATTTCTCTGGCTGCCGCACGCGGGTAGACGATCAGCCCGCCAAACACGGCCGAGACCGGATAGGCTTGGTAAAGGAACGAGGTCACAACCCCGAAATTTCCACCTCCACCGCGCAATGCCCAGAAAAGGTCCGGGTTCTCGCCGGCACTAGCGGTTCTGACGACGCCATCGGCCGACACTACTTCCATCGACAGAACGTTGTCACAGGTGGGGCCGTACTTACGTACCAGCCACCCAACGCCACCCCCAAGCGTGAGCCCTCCGACGCCCGTCTTCGAGATCACGCCGAAAGGCACCGCTAGGCCATGCACATGCGTCTCGCGGTCCACATCGCCCAAGGTGGCCCCGCCCTGAACACTCACGGTTCCCTGAGCGGGATCCACGTGGACGCCCCGCATCAACGACAGGTCGATAATCAGTCCATCGTTGCAAAGCGATCGTCCGCCTACATTGTGGCCGCCACCTCGGACCGCCACGAGGATGTTGTTATCGCGTGCGAACTTTACCGCCGCGACAACATCTGCGGTGCTACGGCACTTCAGGATCGCGCCCGGATACTTGTCGACGAGAGCATTCCAGATATGTCTGGCCTCTTCGTAATCTCGGTCGCCTGGCTGGATCAGGTCGCCTTGGACCTGTTCGGCAAACGCATTGATCCTCTCGCTGGGCAAAGCTTTGCCTTCCCGGTTTTGGAATGAAGCATCGGTCATCTTTATTCCCCCCGAGATTGTAGTGCGGGCTCCGGTCAGACAGGCATCCCTTCGATGGCCTCAACCGGAGTGGCGGAGCCAGTAGTCCCGATACTGTACTCGATTTTCGCTAAGAAGTCGCCTTGTCCGCAATATGCCTTTCTAGGCCGGAACAAGCTGCCCGCGTGTCCGAACTGCGCCGCCATGACGGCCATTTGAAATTGCAGGCTGTCCTGTGTCAAAGCCTCGTCAGACTTTCCGGAACTCCATTCGGTAAGTCACTTCCTGGCCCATCGTGGGATCCTATTTCTGGCGCGCCCTTCTGCGAGCCGCCGCATCCCCCGCTCACCTCCAAAGAGACTAACACAGGAAGCCTGGTAGGTTCATCTGATCGGGGCCATTTGAGGGGCCTTACGCATTTAAAGGCCTTACGTCTCATTAGAGCCCCGCGCTGTTAGCACGCCCCGCGATTGACCTCGGTTGGTGCAATATTCGCGCTGTTGCGGTAAAATAATTTCAAACGGTGCTTCCGATGCTTCTTGAGCGAGAGGGTCCACTTGAAACTTTGCTGGCCGCTGCCCGGAGGGCTGCGGATGGTCATGGCAGTACCGTACTGCTCGAAGGTGAGGCCGGCATAGGTAAAACCTCGCTCCTGCGTGAATTCGCCCAGCGTGCCGACAAAAGATACCGCGTACTATGGGGGTGGTGCGAGGCACTTTTTACACCCCGTCCGCTTGGTCCGCTGCAGGATATGGCGCAGTTGCTCGATCCGTACGTAGTAGAGCTACTGGATCAAACCGCCGGACCTGAGCGGCTCTTTCCGGCACTTTTGAATGCACTCCAGCACGCTAAGACGCCAACCGTCCTTATCTTTGAAGACATGCATTGGGCTGACAATGCGACGCTAGACCTGGTGAAATATCTTGGCCGCCGCGTCTCACTGCTTCAGGCCTTGTTGGTCCTGAGTATGCGCAGTGATGAAATGCCCCTAGATCACCCCATGACGCATGTGCTCGGCGATCTGCCATCAGCATCAGTCACCCGCGTTACGCTTGAACCTCTTTCTCCCGAAGCAGTTGCCGTGCTGGCCCGGCCAACTGGTCGCTCCGGCTCAGACCTCTATCGCGTCACCGACGGCAACCCTTTTTTTGTCACCGAGCTTTTGGGGGACAGCGAGCCTGAGACAGGACAGATTCCAGACTCTATCCGTGATGCAGTATGGTCGCGGCTGTCGCGTCTGACAGTAGGCGAGCGGGAAGTGCTGGAGGTGATAAGCATCGTGCCAGGCAGCGTCGAATTGTGGCTAATCCGCGCCCTTCTCGGTGTTGAGGCCGAGAACCTTGCTGACCACTGCGTAGCCCGCGGATTATTGCGGCGAGACGATCAAGGTGCCCTGACATTCCGCCATGAGCTTGCCCGACTGGCAACACTCGGCAGGTTGTCGCCGAGTGTCCAACGATCACTGCATGCAAGAGTGGAAGCGGCTATGTCTGAGCTCCCGGCTGCGCAAGCGACAGCTCTGGTTTCACGCCGTGTGCATCATGCCGCTGGGGCGGAGAATGGCACATGTGTTTTGGAGCTTGCTCCAAAGGCCGCGGCGCAAGCCGCACAGCTAGGTGCACATCAGCAGGCGGCATCGCATCTTGCAACGGCGCTCAAATATGTCGCGCTCGCTCCGCCACCCCTGGCCGCGCAACTCTACGAAGATTGGGCCTACGAGGCTGGGCTGTCACTACTCGTTTACGACGCGATCATCGAAGCGCGGCATAAAGCCATTGCGATCTGGCGAGAACTCGGGCGCCTCGACAAAGTTGTGCTCAATCTACGCTGGCTATCGCGGTTGCACTGGCGACGCGGTGAAGGCGAGCAGGCAGAGTTTTTCGCCAGCGAAGCAGTTCGTGAGGCCGAGTGTCTGCCGCCAGGGCCAGAACTTGCGATGGCATATAGCACTCGCTCGCAATTGCATATGTTGCACTATCGCTTTGATGAAGCAATCAAATGGGGACAGCGCGCGATCGCGCTTGCCGATCGAACCGGCGGGATCGAAACGCGAGTGCATGCCCTAAACAATGTTGGTACTGCGCTCCTGTTCGCAGATCGTCCGGGTGGACGCGAGCAAATGGAGGAAAGCCTCAGCCTAGCGCTCAAGTACGGGTTTCATGACGATGCAGCGCGCGCTTATACCAATTTTGCGGAGTACGCTGTCGTGTTCAAGGACTTCTCCCTTGCTGAATGGCTGCTGGCAGAGGGTATTACATTCTGTGCGAGGCATGATCTTGACTCGGCGGGACAATATCTCCTTGGCCGACAGGCGCAGCTTCGTATTGAGCAGGGCCGGTTTCGCGAGGCCGAGACCATAGCGCAGGGTGTTATGGATCAAAAGCGCCTGCCAATGGTGATGCACCTGCCCGCCCTCACAGAGCTGGGCAAAGTCCGCGTTCGCTTAGGCGAGCCCGGTGGCACAGCCCTTTTGCAGCAGGCGCTCCAGGAGGGTTCGGCGACCGGCGAACTTCAGCGTATTATACCGGCGCGTTTGGCCCTGGTGGAAGCCGGTTGGCTCGCCGAAGACCTCCCGGCTCAACATGAGCAGCTGACGGCACTCGCGGCGATGGACCTCGACAACTTCCGTTCTTGGGACATCGGTGAACTCGCAGTTTGGTGGCAGAGATGCAAAATGACAGGACCATTGCCACGAGCGACAACGCACTTTCCATTGCCTCGTTCCACCGAGCTCCTGGGCGATGGGCTGGCGGCGGCTGACGAATGGTCGCGTCTGGGCCTTCCTTATGAGGCTGCGCTTGCCCTGATGCAGGTCCACGGAACCGATGCTGGCGCCGCACTGGCGCGCGCCGTAACTATATTGGATGCGATCGAGGCAACTCCGGCCGAAATGTTGGCACGAAAGCTCGCGCAGCGCCTGGGTGTCGCCAATCAATTACCCAAACAGCGCCGTGGACCATATACGGCGGCCAAACGCCACCCACTTGGTTTGACGCTGCATGAACAACAGGTCCTCACCTTTATTGTCCAGGGAATGGGCAATAAGGAAGTCGCTCGGCGCTTGTCGCGGTCACCACGAACAATTGAACACCAAGTGTCGGCTGTGCTCGGCAAGTTCAATGCGGCAAACCGAATGGAGGTCCTCCTCCGTCTGCGTGGCGAACCATGGCTCCTGTCTGCCGAAAATGCACCGCTTGTTCTCGAAAATTAGGAATGCAGACACCGAAAATTGGGGGGCCGTACCGATGTGGACGAGCCGTGCTGCTCGTAAAGTGTGTTCAGTGGCTCATGGACGCGCCGCCAAAACCGTCCACGAGTTCGCTGAACCGGAGGAGGAAACATCATGTCATGCAACAGCCCAATCAGCGTATTAGCAGGAGCCGGGATGATTGCCGCGAGCCTGTGGGTATCTGTTCCGATTGCCTCAAGTGGATCACTAAAGCCTTTGGTTGGCCAAACGCAATATTTGCCGGTCCAGAGTATCAGCCATGAGTTCGGTTCGAAATTCATGAGTGGGTATTTTGTGCAGCAGGGCGCCACATGCTTGGTTACGCTGATGGTTATTGAAAAGAGCAATCTGGACGAGGCGGTACCGACATCGGCTACACGTGTACGTCTGGCGATGTCTCCAGGGCAGATCCTTGGACTCGACAGTGAGGAAGGCCGCTCGGTCAACGTCACCTGCGGCCAGGACGCATCGACAATGCTGCTTGACAGCGGCGATAGGGACAAGCTGGTAGCGCTGCAATCGCTCGCGGCTCAACACGATGTCGCTAAGTCGCAGGATGTCTCTGCGGCGCACTAGAATTAAGCACTGGCCAAATGGCCGGGGAGATTTGTCGCCCGCTGTCCAGAAAGCAAATGGCGTCAGTGCCCCCAACAGCGGATTCGCTGCTCCAATCTACCTCTCCAAGGTTGCATTGGGGCGCTCGCAAAGGGCCGCGGATCCGCGCGTCTGGTTCTTCGGCTGTGACCTTCAGCGGTAAATGGCGCGACATCTTCAGCGCTATTTGGCCGCCCTTACGAAGAGAACGAAAGGAGTGTGCGCTTTCGAGCGCGGGCCACGCTCGCTCATCATGGCGTGGCTCGCCAATATTGGTGATTGCGCCTATTAGCCTATTACCTTGCCGTGAAAGTTGGATAAGAAACAAAAAAAGCCGGACTAAAAAAGTCCGGCCTAATTGTGAAGGTCAAAAACCTCCAGAGGGGAACAGCCGACGCGGAAAAATGGGAGGAGGACCGCATCGGCTGGCGTTGAAATAGGCTTAATACGGGCGATGCTCAATGACACTTATTGCATAGCTGGTATGCAGACTGGTTTCATTGGCACGCGGCATTAGATATGACGTGAAGTCATGATATCCCACTCTTCGTTAGGTTCAAGAATGACGACGCCATCCTTCATTAATGTCTGAGGATATTCGTTCTCGCCTTCGATCATCGTTGTCGTCCAAAAGTCCCTGCGACTTTCATCGACCCGCGTTCAAACCTTTATCCAATTCAATATTGTCAGCTGGCGATGGCCTGTCTTTTACGCCTTACGGAGGCTCTTGCATCCTCAGGTGGATACATTTCGGCGGCCGCTCGTTTGCTTGGCGTTGACCCGGTCCACGGTGCATAGACAGTTGCGACGGCTTCGCCAAAAACCAGCCCACTGACTATTGTCGTTGAACCCCAGAATTTTGATCGTCATCAACAATGTACGATTGCAGTACGCTGTTCTAACGGGCGAATTGTCGTCAATTCGCGTCCCGTCCGAGCGCGGAATGCGATGACACATTGGCGCGTGAAGCCCGAAGTTCCCGTGGCAACTTTTCTCCCTCGCGCGCAAACGCTCTGTTGAGCGTTTTTGTGCCAAGCAATCCGCAAGCGACCGCAATCTCAGTGAAATTCAAATCCGTTTCGAGCAGCAACTGCTTTGCTTTGCGAACCCTTAGGCGATCCCGCACTCTTAACGGCGATTTGCCCAGTTCCTCCTTGAATATCCTCTCCATCTGCCGACACGTGATTCCAATGCGCCGCGACACCTCAAACATGCTGATGGGATCTTCCATCGTTGCCTCGAACACACGCAGTGCTTGTTTGATAACCCTGTTGGATACTCCTGAAAAGATCAGCGCCGGCTGCTCATTGGTCCGCCGTTCGAAGGGGATCATCATTATCGATGCGCATTTCCTTGCAAGTTCCTCACTGAATTCGGCCGCTATGATTTCCAATGCCAGATAAGCCGACCCCATTCCGCCCGCGCAGGTGTAATGCTTGCCATTCGCGCGATAGAGACTGATTGAATCGGCGGAGAACTCGAAGAATTCCTCGCCAAACTCTTCCGTATGGAGCCAACTGACGCAGCACTGGTTTTCGGGTAGGACACTTGCCTCGGCCAATGCGAAAGTACCTGTACAAAGACCTATCAGGCGGATTTCTCTCTTGTTGATATTGCGAAGTAAATCCACAAGCGCTGCAGGTGCTTTCTTGTGCGGACTAATCAGCCCTCCAACGACGACCACATAGTCACATTCGAACACCGAGCCGAGCGCCGCCGTCGGCTCGACAAACATCCCGGTACTGGATTGCACTTTGTCGCCCGTAAGAGTCGTTATGTCCCAACTACAACGGATCTGTCGGCTCTGGTCTTTTTCATCGGCTGCAAGGCGCAGACAATCGAGGAAGAGGCTGAATGCAGACAAGGTGAATTGGGGAAGGAGGATGATCCCAAATCTCAATTTCTTTGTAGAAATATTTGTAATCACAGTATTTCCTCCTGCAATCCAACATTCGGTTGAACCCCGTAAGTCAGCGATTATCATCTGCCTGCCCCTGCGC
>NZ_JBBNAN010000478.1:0-13311 GCF_037994405.1 Phyllobacterium sp. | reverse complement strand
CTGCGGGAAGGCTGGTGAAGCGAAAAGTGCAAACGCGACTGCAAAACACGCAATGGTGCGATGGAAATACAAGCTCTTCCCTCCTTCAATACGAGCCGGAAGCCACAAAGAGTGTATTGCGTTTTGCTGGGGAGAGGGAACTCAACAGATATTGATCCGCTGCTAGCCCAATCACCGAAGACAATCGAAACGCTGATACTGAAAGCAACAAAAAAGCTACTCACCTCTTGATATCGCAATTGTAAGAATGATATCATAGATATCACGAAAATGAGGATGCAATCATTATGCCCGCAGTTACAGTGAGAAATCTTTCCGACGAAACACATCGAGCCCTCAAGGTTCGCGCTGCACAGCATGGCCGTAGCACTGAAGCTGAGATCCGCGAAATCCTGGAGGAAACGGTACGCCCAAAACAGCGCGTTAAACTTGGCTCAGAATTAGCCGCTTTTGCCCGCCGCTTTGGAGGAATTGATCTTGCGATCGATCGTGATCAAGCTCCAACAGAACCGGCCGAATTCGAATGATAGTGCTGGACACGAACGTTGTTTTGGAGCCGATGAAACCAAACGGGAACCCTTCTGTCATGGCTTGGCTGGATAGCCAATCGGCAGAAACATTGTATCTAACGGCCACCAGTCTCTCCGAATTGCTGGTAGGTGTTGGAATTTTACCTGAAGGAAGACGCAAAGCTGGCCTTGGTGTTGCCTTAGCCGAATTGGTAACCCAGCTGTTTGGCGACCGTATCCTTTTATTCGATCAGGAGGCCGCAATGGCATACGCTTCTCTGATCAGCCGCGCCCGAGCATCTGGTCGTCACATCGCTGTTGCGGATGGACAGATTGCTGCAATAGCAGCTGTACGTGGGTTCGCAGTAGCGACGCGTGACACGGCACCATTCGAAGCTGCTGGCGTGCCGATCATCAATCCCTTCGAGCGATTTGAAATCGGAAAGGAAATTAGCTGATGGTGACGAGGCGAGGGGATCGTGCCGAAGCTGCCTAGAATTGACCCGCTATTGGCTAGCGTGCGCTTCGTTGAAGTAATCACGTGAAAGCTTTCGCGTGCCAGGCTCAATCAGCGGTGCCACCGGCGGCCCGCAAGCCTGTTTCGAACTCGCGCCGCAGACCGCTCGCTGTGGCGCTATCGAAAGGGCGCGCATCGTCAGCGGCCTTCGCCACATCCGAACCGGCCTGGTTTTGCTCTGCCGACGACAATAATCTTGTGAAAAATCCGATACTAGGGCACAATTTGTGAACACATCTGAAGTGCGGCGCTATCTCTGGTCGTCTCGCGCCGAGTGACAGTTCGCGTCGGAGGTCGGCGTCGATGGATCAGGGGTTCTTTCTTCTGTTCGCTACGGTGTCCGTGATCACGGCCGTGATGGTAGTCCTGGCGCCGAATCCGGTTCACAGCGCATTGGCGCTGATGGCGTGTTTCCTGCAGATCTCGGCAATCTTCGTCTTGCTTGAAGCGCCGTTGCTCGCGGTTATCCAGATCTTCGTCTATGTCGGCGCGATCATGGTCCTGTTCCTATTCGTGATCATGATGATTGATGTGCGTGAAGCGGTGTTGCAGCGGTTCTTGCCCGGCAGGAACCTGCCGGCTCTGGTGCTGCTCGTCCTGCTTGGGGTCGAGATGCTTGTGCTGGTGCGCTGGAGCGACCGGTTTTCGGTCATGGAGGCCGCAGCAACGCCCACCGGCGGCGACGTCAGGCTGCTCAGCATAACGCTTTTCGCCCACTATCTCCTGCCGTTTGAAGCCGCCTCTGTCATATTGCTGGCGGCCCTGGTCGGCGCCATCGTGCTGGCGCGAAAGGAGCCGGGATAATGGTGCCGCTCTGGTGGTATATCGTGCTCGGGGTGGTTCTGTTCGTGATCGGAGCAGCGGGCGTGCTGCTCCGGCGCAATATCTTGGTCGTGCTGATGTCGCTGGAGCTGCTGCTCAATTCGGTCAACATCAATTTCATCGTTTTCGGCCACACCTACGACGACTTCCGCGGGCAGATCTTCGCCATCTTCGTCATAGCAATCACCGCGGCGGAGGTAGCCGTCGCCCTTGGCATCCTGGTCGCCCTTGTGAGGAACAAGTCCACCCTCAAGGTCGACGACGTGACCATGATGAAAGGATAGCGGCTTGGACCAGGTGACATCGATCCGGCCGCTGCTTGCCGTCGCCGTCGCAGGTCTGGCGGCCCTTGCAGTTCTCCTTCTCAACAACCATCAGAAACTGCGCGATGTCGTTTCGCCGTTGGCCGCAACCGTCATGTTCGCAATTGTCGCCTCTATGGCGCCCACGGTGCTGGCAGGCGGTACGGTCAATTTGCGCCTGTTCGAGATTCTGCCGGGGATTGACTTCGCTTTCCGGGTTGATGCGCTCGGCATGGTATTTGCTAGCGTCTCGTCGCTGTTGTGGATCGTGGCGGCGATCTATTCCATCGGCTACATGCGGCACTTGAACGAACATGCGCAGACCCGTTTCTTCGCCTGTTTCGCCACCAGCCTCGCGGCGGCCGTCGGGGGCGCCTTCGCCGCCAATCTGTTTACGCTGGTGATCTTCTACGAGGTGCTCAGCCTCGTTACTTATCCGCTTGTCTATCACCACGAGGACGAAGAGGGATGGAGGGGCAGCCGCAAGTACCTCGTCTATTTGATGGGCGCGTCGAAAAGCGTGCTGCTCGCCGCGCTGGCGCTGACCTACCACATTGCGGGATCGCTCGACTTTGTAGCGGGGGGGTTGCTGGCGGGGGTCGATGCCTCGGCGCCACTGCTGACGGTCGTGTATTTCTGCTATCTCTTCGGCTTCGCCAAGGCCGCGGTGATGCCGATGCATGCCTGGCTGCCTGCCGCAATGGTGGCGCCGACGCCGGTCAGCGCGCTCTTGCATGCGGTTGCGGTGGTCAAGATGGGCGTGTTCTGCGTGCTGCGGGTGGTGTTTCACATCTTTGGCACAGGACTGGTGGAGGGGCTGGGGCTCGGCATTGCCACGGCCTATCTGGTCTCGTTTACGATCCTGATGGCCTCCGTCTACGCCCTGACGCGGGACGACCTGAAGGCGAGGCTCGCTTATTCCACGGTCAGCCAGCTCTCCTACATCGTGCTGGGCGCGGTTTTGCTGTCTCCGGTCGCGATGGTCGGCGGGATATTCCACATTGCAGCTCATGCATTCTCCAAGATCACACTCTTTTTCTGCGCCGGGTCGATCTATTGCGCGTCTGGCAAGCGGAACATCAGCGACATGGCCGGTATTGGCCGCAGGCTGCCCTGGACAATGGGGGCGTTCTTTGTCGGCTCGCTCAGCATGATCGGGGTGCCGCCGACCGGGGGCTTCGTTAGCAAGTGGTATCTGGCGCTGGGCTCTGTGCAGGCGGGGGAGATTGCGTTCCTGATCGTGCTCTTGGTGAGCTCCATCCTCAACGCCGCCTATTTCCTGCCCGTCAGCTATGTCGCTTTTTTCGGGACGGAGGTGCAGGAAAGCCCGGCCACGGTCCGTGAAATTCCGATGCTGACGATCCCGCTGGTCGCAACCGCCATCCTGTCGGTGTCGACGGGCATCTTCCCCGACTATTTCCTCGCCCTGGCGCAAGGAGTTGTCAGATGATCAAACGCATCGTCGATTTCTTTGGTGACGAAAAATACGTGAATCAGCGGCGCCGGCTGTTCTATCTGGTGCTCGTTGTTGTCGTGGTCGCCGACTTTCTGGTCCACCGCGAACACGCCCAATACCTGTGGGACCGCCTGCCTGGCTGGTCCGCCGCCTACGGCTTCGGTTCCTGCGTGCTGCTGATTTTCGTTTCCAAGTTCCTCGGCCATCAGGGTGGGCTCATGCGGCGCGAGGACTATTATGACTGATTTCGTCCATCCCGCCCTGCTGTTCATTCTCGGCGCCCCGCTGATCCCCTTGCTCAAGGGGACAATTCGCAAGGCTTATGTGCTACTGATCCCGCTATTGGCGATCCTCGCCGTGCTGACGATGCAGCCTGGCAGCTACGGCGCGGCGCAGTTCATCGGGCAGGAAATCCTGATTGCGAAAGTCGACAAGCTGAGTATCGTCTTTGCCACCGTTTTCACCATCATGGCGTTGATCGGAATGGTCTACGCGTTGCACCTGACACGCGCCGGCCAGCATGTGGCGGCTTTCGTCTACGTCGGCAGCGCGCTCGGCGTGGTATTCGCCGGCGACTACCTGACCCTGTTCCTGTTCTGGGAAGGTATGGCGTTCGCCTCAGCCTATCTGGTCTTCGCGCAGCGCGGCGAACAGGCAATCCGCGCTGGATTCCGGTATCTCATGGTCCATATCACCGGCGGCGTCGTCCTGCTCGGCGGTATCATGCTCCACGCGGTCGCCACCGGATCGCTGCTCTTCGGGCCGATCGAGGGGGAAATGGGCGTTGCCGCCTACCTGATCCTTGCCGGGTTCATCCTCAACGCCGCGGTGCCGCCCCTCAACGCCTGGCTGACCGACGCTTACCCAGAGGCGACCGTCACCGGGGCGGTGTTCATGAGCGCCTTCACAACCAAGACCGCCGTCTATGTCCTGGCCCGGGCGTTTCCTGGAACCGAGCTTTTGGTTTGGCTCGGTACTGTGATGGCGCTTTACGGCGTCATCTACGCGGTGCTGGAAAATGACTGCCGGCGGCTATTGGCCTATCACATCGTCAGCCAGGTGGGCTACATGGTGGTGGGCATCGGCATCGGGACCGAGATGGCGGTGAACGGAGCCACCAGCCATGCCTTCGCGCATATCCTCTACAAGGGGCTCCTGTTCATGGGAGCGGGGGCGGTGATCCACGTCACCGGGCGGCGCAAGCTCACCGAGCTCGGCGGGCTCTACAGGACCATGCCAGTGACCGTGGCGCTCTACATGGTCGGCGCCTTCGCCATCTCGGCATTTCCGTTCTTTTCGGGCTTCGTCACCAAGTCGATGGTGGTGGCCGCCGCCGAGCAGGATCACCGCGCGCTGGTGGTGCTTGCACTGACCATGGCGTCGTCGGGGACGTTCCTGCACACTGGGCTTAAGCTTCCGTACTATATGTTCTTCGGCGTGGACCGGGGGCTGGAGGCGAGGGAGCCGCCCCGCAACATGCTGGTTGCGATGGCCATGGCGGCGGTGCTGTGCATCGCGATCGGGGTGTTCCCCCAGCCGCTTTACGCGCTTCTGCCCCATCCGGTCGACTTTGAACCTTACACCGGCGTCCATGTTACCGAGAGCCTCGGCGTGCTGATGTTCACCGCCTTGGGTTTCGTCGTATTCCTCAGGGCACTTGACCCCGAGAACACGATCAGCATCGACACCGACTGGTTCTACCGCAAGGGCGCGCGGTACTTCATGTGGCTCGCCGAAAAACCGCTTGCGCGCTACGAGAAGGCGGTGAGCGATGTGTCCGAGACCGTGGCGCTGCCCTTCCTGCACGGAACGGCACGGGCCGGATTGCAGATCGATCTCAACGGCGTCGACGCCGCTGTGAACGGCGTCGCCCGCTCGATCCTGCGCGGCGGCGGGGCGCTGCGCCGGCTCCAGACCGGCGTGGTGACCCATTACGCGCTGGCTATGATCGTTGGTGTGATCGCAGCCACCCTCGTCTTCGCCGTGGCGTGGCGGTAGCGGTGCGATGCAGCTCCCGCTACTTAGCCTCATCGTGTTCACGCCCGCCGCCGGTGCAGCGGTTGTGATGTTTTTGCGCAATGACAATGCGGTGCGCTGGACGGCGCTGGCTTTCACCGTCCTCGACTTCACACTTTGCATCGCCATGCTGACCGGCTTTGACACCACCACCTACGAGATGCAGTTCACTGAGACGCATCCGTGGGTGCCCGCGCTCGGGATCACCTATGCGCTTGGTGTCGATGGAATCAGCGCGCTCTTCGTGTTCCTGACCGCATTGTTGGGCTGGATCTGTGTGCTTGCCTCGTGGGTCGCGATCGATCGCAAGGTGAAGGAGTTCATGGTCAGCCTGCTGGTTATGCAGGCGCTGATGCTGGGGGTGTTCTGCGCACTCGACCTGTTCCTGTTCTACGTCTTTTGGGAGGCGATGCTGATCCCGATGTACCTGATAATCGGCGTCTGGGGCGGCGACGGCAGAGTCTATGCGGCGTTCAAGTTCTTCCTCTTCACGCTGGCGGGCAGCCTGGTGTTCCTGATCGGTGTCATTGTGCTCTATTTCCACGGCGGCCAGACCTTCGATATCCCCGCCCTGACGGCGCAGCACTTGCCATTTCCGGTCCAATCCTGGCTGTTCTTCGCCTTCCTGATCGCCTTCGCGGTCAAGGTGCCGATGGTCCCGCTCCATACCTGGCTGCCGGACGCCCATGTCCAGGCGCCGACGGCCGGCAGCATCATCCTCGCCGGCGTGCTCCTGAAGATGGGCGCCTACGGCTTCCTGCGGTTCTCGCTGCCGATGCTGCCGGAGGCATCGGTGCACTATTCGACGCTGATGCAGGCGCTTTCGGCGCTTGCGATCGTCTATGGCGGGTTGCTTGCTCTGGCGCAGGACGATCTGAAGAAGCTGGTGGCCTATTCCAGCATCAGCCACATGGGTCTCGTGACGCTGGGGATTTTCACGCTGAACCTCCGTGGGCTCGAGGGTGGTATCCTACAAATGTTCAATCATGGCGTAACGACAGGCGCGTTGTTCCTGTTCGTTGGCCTTATCTATGAGCGGACCCATACCCGCAGCATCGCGGATTATGGCGGGCTGATGAAGGTGGCGCCGGTCTATACGGCGTTTCTTGCGCTGTTCGCTCTGTCGTCAATGGCGCTGCCGGGAACGAATTCGTTCGTGGGCGAGTTGCTGGTGCTGTCGGGCGCGTTCGCAGCCAGCCTGGCTATCGGCTCCGTCGCCGTGATGGGGGCCTTGCTGGGCGCGGCCTATCTGCTTGGCATGTACGGGAAAGTCGCACTTGGTCCGGCCAGCGTCGGCTTGCGGTTCAAGATCCGCGATGTGGACGCCCGCGAGATGGCGGCGATCCTGCCGCTAGCCATCTTCGTTCTTTGGGTCGGGCTCTATCCGAAGCCCTTTCTTGCAATCATCGATGCTTCGGTGAAGCATCTACTGGCGCAGGTGCACGATAAGGGGGGCGCCCGATGACCGCCGCCGCTCTTTTCCAGTCGATCCTAGCGAGCCTGCCGGAAATTGTGGTGGTCGCTGGGGCCTGCATCCTGCTGATCCTGGGTCAGTTTGTGCGCAAGGGCCAGGAACATTTCCTTGTCTGGGCTTCCGTCGCGATCGTGCTGATGGCCGCCTTTGGGACACTCATGCTGTCGGGCGAGGTGCGGCCGGCCTACTCGGGCATGTTCATCGCCGACCGCTTCGCTGTCTTCTTTAAGGTCGTGTTCTACCTGGCCACAGTTCTGACATTCCTCCTTTCCCAAAAATATGCCGAGATCGAAGGGATCGGCAGCAGTGAATACTATGTACTGCTGCTCTTTGCGCTGTCGGGAATGATGACCATGGCCTCGGCGACCGACTTGCTGTCGATCTATGTAGGCCTCGAACTGATGGCACTCTGCACCTATGTGCTGACCGGCTTCCTGCGGCAGCAGCCGCGGTCGAACGAAGCGGCGCTGAAATACGTGATCCTTGGCGGGGTCTCGACCGGGATTTTCCTTTACGGTGTTTCGCTGATCTACGGCCTCACCGGCACAACGCAGCTGGATGGGATGGCTGCGGCGGTGACCGGTGATCCGCTCGATCCTGGAATGCTCCTGGCTGTGGTCTTTATCGTCGCGGGGCTGGTCTTTAAGGTCGGCGCAGTGCCATTTCACATGTGGGTGCCGGACGTCTATGAAGGCGCGCCGACGACGATCACCGCTTTCATGTCGGTGGGGCCCAAGGCTGCGGGGTTCGCGGTGATCCTGCGGGTGTTCCTCAACCCACTGGTCGCAGCCTCGGACGCCTGGATCATCGTCGCGGTCATTGCGGTGGTGACGATGGCGCTCGGCAGTTTCGTGGCACTGGTGCAGGACAATTTCAAGCGCCTCTTGGCCTATTCCAGCATCACCCATGCCGGGTTCGCCATGTTCGGCGTGGTGGCCGGCGGTGCGGACGGGGTCGCCAGCGTGATGCTCTATTTGCTGATCTATACGTTCATGAACCTCGGTATCTTCGGCACCGTCATCATGATGCGCAACGGCGATTTCTCGGGCGAGGTTATCGAAGACTACGCGGGTTTTGCCAAGCCGCATCCCGGGCTGGCGCTTCTGATGCTGCTTTATCTGTTCTCGCTGGCCGGCATTCCGCCGACGGCCGGGTTCTTTGCCAAGTTCTACGTCCTGGTCGCGCTCGTCGAGCGAGGTTTTGTCGTGCTGGCGGTGATCGCAGTGCTGCTGAGCGCCGTCGCCGCCTACTTTTACATCCGCATCGTCATGGTGATCTACATGCGCGAGCCGCAAAGGGCGTTCGACCCGGCGCTGACGCCCTTCGTCCGCGCCACGCTTGCCTTAACCGCCGCCGGCACCATCGGCATCGGCCTATTTCCTGCGTGGTTTCTGAGGCTTGCCCAATATTCGTTGTTTGGCGGCTGATTGATTGGATTTGCAATGATCCACCCGACGGAATACACTCAGACGTTGAAGAAAGGAATGCCCAAGTCGCTTCCCCGGGGCGACCGCATTACCGGTCCCGAATGGGGTCGGTCGCGGGCGAGCAAAGCCCTCGGCGGGTGGCCAGGGCAATGCGATATGGCTGCAATGGAATTCCTGCCGGTTCTTTTCATGGTCGCCGGAATTGTTCTGGTAGCGGGAATGACGCTTTTTGTCTCCTCGCTACTGCGTCCGTCCAATCCCTATCCCGCGAAGAACATGCCCTATGAATGCGGCATGGACCCGGCGGGCGAGGCCGCCGGAGGTCGCTTCAAGGTGCAGTTCTTCATCCTCGCCATCCTGTTGGTGGTCTTCGATGTCGAGACGATATTCCTCTTTCCCTGGGCCGTCGTCCTGAAAGACATCGGGCTGGTTGGTTATGTCGAGATGTTCGTCTTCATCATGCTGCTTCTTGTGGGCTTCGCCTACGCCTGGCTGAAGGGAGCGCTGGAATGGGAGGCGTAAACAATGCAATCCGCGACAGCGTGCTGTTTACCACGGCCGACAGCGTTATCAACTGGAGCCGAAGGTCGGCGCTGTGGCCCGAGACCTTCGGTATTGCCTGCTGCGCCATCGAGATGATCGCGGCGGGCTGTGCGCGCTACGATCTCGACCGGTTCGGCGTGGTGTTCCGGCCTTCGCCGCGCCAGTCCGACGTGATGATTATCGCCGGCACCGTGACGCGGAAATTTGCTCCCGTCGTGCGCCGGCTCTATGACCAGATGCCGGAGCCGCGCTGGGTTATCGCGATGGGCACCTGCGCTATCTCGGGCGGGGTCTACAATACCTACGCCGTGGTGCAGGGGGCGGAGACCTTCGTGCCGGTGGACGTGCATGTGCCCGGCTGCCCGCCGCGGCCCGAGGCGCTGATGCATGGCTTCCTCCTGCTTCAGGAAAAGATCAAAAAATCCCGAGCGCTAGCCGGGACTCCCTTGGACCGGGTCGCGTTGCCATGAGCGTGGAAACGCCCCTCAACCGCGCCCCGATCACAGAGCATTTCGGTGAGGCAATCGACGATCTTGGCTTCGCGCATGGTGTTCATGCCTTCGCCGCGCCGCCTGAAATGATCGTCGAGCTTTGCCGGTTTTTGAAGGAACACCCGGCGCTGCGGTTCAATTTCCTGTCAGACATCTGCGGGGTCGATCATTACCCTCACGTGCCGCGCTTCGAGGCAGTGTACCACCTCTATTCGCTGCCGAACAAATGGCGTGTCCGCATCAAGTGCCGCCTCGGCGATCCACCGCGGGTTGCGTCGGTGACGGGGGTCTGGCGGACCGCCAACTGGCATGAGCGCGAAGCCTGGGACATGTACGGGATAAGGTTCGACGGCCACCCCGACTTGCGCCGGATCTATATGTGGGAAGGCTTCGAGGGCTTCCCGCAGCGCAAGGACTTTCCGCTCCGGGGCTACAAGGACAAGTTGAACCCGTTTGGTGCCGAAGGCACGCCGCCGACGCAGCCCGACCTTGCTACCAAGAACATTCCATAAGGGAGACCGCCCCGCACCGGGAACTTGAAATGACCGAAGTCACAGAACTGAGCAGACCGGAAGGCGAAGTGCCCCACACCAAGGAGGTGCTTCTCAATCTTGGCCCGCAGCATCCCAGCACGCATGGGGTGCTGCGGCTCGTCCTTGAACTGGAGGGCGAATATGTCGCGCGCGTGGACCCGCATATCGGCTACCTCCACCGCGGCACAGAAAAACTGGCCGAGAGCTTCACCTACACCCAGATTTTTCCGCTGACCGATCGGCTCGACTACCTCTGCCCGCCGTCCAATAACCTGGCCTTCGCGCTGGCGGTGGAGAAGCTGCTGGGCATCAAAGCGCCGATCCGCGCGCAATATATCCGCGTGCTGATGGCCGAACTGGCGCGGATCTCCGGTCATCTCCTGATCACTGGCGCGCTGCCGCTCGATCTAGGCGCAATGACAGCCTTGCTTTACGCCATGCGCGAGCGCGAAATGATCATGGACCTGTTTGAGATGATCAGCGGCGCGCGGATGCACACCTCCTTTTGCCGGGTCGGCGGTGTGCGCGAGGACCTGCCCGACGGTTTTTTCCCCAAGATCAGGGAGTTTTGCGACATCTTCCCGAATCGGATCCACGACTATGAACGGCTGGTCGAGAACAACCGGGTGTTTTTGAAGCGCACGCAGGGTATCGGCGTGATCTCCGCCGAGGACGGTATCGATCTTGGCCTGAGCGGCCCGAACCTGCGGGCCTCGGGCGTCGACTGGGACATTCGCCGCGACGAGCCCTATGAGATCTACGACCGGCTCAACTTCAACGTCATCACCCGCGACGAGGGCGATTGCTACGCGCGCTGGCAATGCCGGGTCGAGGAGATGCGCGAGAGTGTCCGCATCATCGAACAATGCCTTAAGCAGATGCCCGAGGGGCCGTTCCAGATCGACATGCCGACGGTCGCTTTTCCGGTGGACAAGGACAAGGTGCATTGCTCAATGGAGGCGCTGATCCAGCACTTCGACCTGTCGGCGTATGGCTTCAAAGTACCGAAGGGCGAGGTCTATTCGGCGATCGAGGCGCCAAAGGGCGAGCTCGGGTTTTACATCATCAGCGACGGCTCGGAAAAGCCGTTCCGCATGAAGGTGCGGGCACCGTCGTTCGTCAACCTTCAGGCACTGTTCGGGGCAAGCAATGCCCACTACCTGGCTGACATGATCGCCGTGTTGGGTAGCCTCGACCCGGTGATGGCCGAGGTGGATAAGTAGCAGGGGAATTGTACGCGATGAACATGCGCGAAAAAATTGAAGCGGCAGCAGCGCGGTATCCGGACCAGCGCTCGGCGATCATGCCCGCGCTTTTGATCGCACAAAAGGAACATGGCCATCTGCCCGGCCCGGTGTTGGAAGAGGTCGCCGACATCCTCGATGTCGAGCGGATCTGGGTTTACGAGCTGGCGACTTTCTACACCCTCTTCCATACCGAGCCGGTGGGGATGTTCCACCTGCAACTTTGCGACAATGTATCCTGCATGCTGTGCGGATCCGAGGACGTGTTGAGGCATTTAGAGGAGGTGCTGGGGATCAAGAAGGACGGTACGACCCCGGACGGGCTGTTCACGCTATCGACCGTCGAATGCCTCGGCGCTTGCGAGATGGCCCCGGTGATGCAGGTCGGCGACGACTATCATGGCGACCTCGACATTTCGCGGATCGACGCGCTGTTGGACAGGCTGCGGGCGGTGGTGGGGCAAGCGACTGGCGCCGATCTTGCCGCCGCAGCACCGCCAGGAGAATAGCGCCATGTTCGAACCGGTCCTTCTTAGGAACGTGGACGTGCCGGATGGCCATCTGCTGGCGACCTACACCGCTGGCGGCGGCTACCAGGCATTGGCGAAGGCGCTTCGCGAGCACACGCCTGACGAGATCATCGACCTCGTTAAGGAATCCAACCTGCGCGGCCGCGGCGGGGCCGGATTCCCAACCGGGATGAAATGGAGCTTCGTGCCGAAGCAGGCCGGCAAGCCGAAATACCTGTGCTGCAACGCTGATGAGGGCGAGCCTGGCACATTCAAGGACCGGATCATCATGGAGCGTGACCCGCACCAGCTGATCGAGGGCCTGGCGATCAGTGGCTACGCGATCGGGGCTGAAACCGCCTATGTCTACATCCGCGGGGAATACGCGCTGGCGATCCGGCGACTGGAGCAGGCAATCGCTGAGGCCCATGCGAAGGGTTATCTGGGAACGCGGATTCTGGGCTCGGATTTCAGCTTCGTCGTGCACATCCATTGCGGGGCCGGCGCCTATATCTGCGGCGAGGAGACCGCGATGCTCGACTCGCTCGAAGGCAAGCGAGCGCAGCCGCGCCTGAAACCACCGTTTCCGGCGGTCGAAGGGCTCTACGCCAGCCCGACCGTGATCAACAACGTCGAGACGTTGGCCTGCGTTCCGCATATCGTGGCGCGCGGCCCAGGCTGGTTCCGCGGCATCGGCCCGGACAAGAGCCCCGGCCCGAAGCTCTATTGCCTCAGCGGGCAGGTGCGCAAACCGGGCCTTTACGAGCTGCCGATGGGTATACCGCTGCGCGAACTGGTCGAGGACCGCGCCGGCGGGCCGCTACCGGGGCGCAAGATCAAGGCCGTGATCCCCGGCGGGGTCTCGGCGCCTCTGATCCCGGCATGCGGGCTGGACGTTGGGATGGACTTCGACTCGCTGGCCGCCGCCGGTTCGATGCTCGGCTCGGCCGGTGTAATCGTGATCGACGACTCGACCTGTATCGTCAAGGTCGCCACCCGGATCATCGAGTTCTTCCACCATGAGTCCTGTGGCAAGTGCACACCGTGCCGCGAAGGGCTAAATTGGGTTGTAAAAGTGCTGCGCCGGGTCGAGGCGGGGCAGGGCGCGCCGGGCGATCTGGAACAGCTGGAGGCGCTCTGCAAGGGCATTTTCGGCAACACGTTCTGCGCTCTGGGCGACGGCGCGGCCATGGGGCTGCGGGCAGCACTGACGCATTTCGAGCATGAATTCGTCGCCCATATCGAGGAGCGCAGGTGCCCATTTCACTGAGGAGCGCAGGAAGAAGGCCGCAAGAAAGTCATGGTTAGCGTCACGATCAATGAACAAACGCTGGAAGTGGAGGCGGGCTCGACGGTGCTGCAGGTGGCCGAGCGTTTGGGCATCGACATCCCGACCTTTTGCTATCTGAAGCGGCTGCCGGCGCTGGCCTCATGCCGCATGTGCCTGGTGGAGATCGAGGGGCAGCGG
>NZ_JBBNAN010000477.1:0-3532 GCF_037994405.1 Phyllobacterium sp. | reverse complement strand
AAGACGAAAACGCCAAGCCAGCGAACAGTGTCGCCGTCGATGATCCAAAACTCCATGCGGTCGGCATAGGCCGGGAGGTAGCCGTTCAACAGCCCGATTAGTCCAAGCGGCAAGAGAACCCAACGGTTGCTGCGATCTTCACGTTGGCCCGGACTAAGATTTCCGCCAGCAAACAGGGAAACGCCGGCCAACATGAAAAGCACAACTGTGAGAGCAACGAGCGGCGGATGGGAGAGGAAAGCTCCAAGCCCGCCCCAGCCAAGGACGGCCAGGCCAAGATAGGCAACACTTGCAACGACGATGAATACCACTCTGACGACCATGATCCAGTTCCACTAAGCGAACGGTTCCGTCTTCTGGCCCCGCTATCTACCAGGTCTCCACATCACCTGACGGAATGATTGGGGTAGCCATAAAGAATTTAGCGTACGCCTTTACCTCCGTGCAACGAATAATGGGCCGGATCCATCCGCGCACGTTGCTCAGTCGCGCACGAGGTCATCGAATACATGCAAAAATCCGATAGCCAGAAACTAGAAGTGATTGGCCCGAAGACCGTGGCCATGTGCGTCGTGCCAAAACGTTGCACAGCAACAGTGTCGGCAAGATCACAAGTGTGATGGTTATAATATCGGGCCCAAGCAAAGGTGCGACGACCACTGGCAAGGCTGGACGTTCGACATAATCACACCGACCTTCTTTCTGTCACGCCGTTTGCCGAATGCGTCGGACCAATGCGAAATCCCCTATTGGCAGGACCGGATGTTCATCGCTTTAGCGCACTGCCAGTGATGCCACCGAATATTTTCAGATCCCAACAGGCCCGCGTCGTGGAAATTTATGCCCAAGTCAACATCTATAAAGACCGGATGCGCAGATTGCCCACGGTGTCAACTAGACCGAACGTTACTTGTCCGTTTCTGGTGCAAAAACGCGGATTACCTTTTCGCGCATGCGGAAATGGGCCGGTGTCCACGTCGTCAGGTCTCCGTCCGTATTCACGGCACGCGGCTTGCTCGTCTTGACGATGACCTCGGTGGTTTGAAAAGCGCGCACGTCGTCCCATTCGCCATGAGTACCTTTGCGCAGGCTTGGTAGGAGCGCCAATAGGCGCCACCAATGGTCAACTTCGAGACTGTAGAAATCGAGGCGGCCATCATCCGCTGTTGCCGTTTGTTCGACCGTCATTCCTCCACCATAGTGCCGGCCATTGCCAACCGATACCTGCATTGTCTTGATCTCCTCCACCGAGCCATCATGTTCTACATAGGCCGTGAATAGCCGTGAACGGGCAAGAAGCCGTGCCGCAACGATGGCGTAGCCAAGCTTTCCCCAGCGCTTCTTGGCTCTTTCGGTGAGTTCGCTTGCCAGTTCGGCGCTGAACCCGATACTGGCGACATTAAAGAACAGGTGGCCGTTTACTTCACCGAGATCGATATGTCGCGGCGTGGTCGACAAGATCAATCTTGCTGCTTCAAGCGGGTCTGCCTGAATGCCGATGGTGCGGGCGAAATCATTGGCGGTTCCCAGCGGCAGGACGCCGAGCGGAAGCCCGGTATCGACGAGACCCGCTGCAGCGGAGTTCAACGTGCCGTCCCCGCCTCCAATTATCACCAGGTCGCATTCCTTCTTCATGCGAGATATGACGCTGGACAAGGTTTCGCCTCCAGCGGGGCGCGCATCGACAAGCGTCAGTCCGCCAGCTTCAAGCGTGTCACGGATACGGGTGGCAGACTTCCTGCCGTTGCGGGCATTGGGATTAATGATAAAGAGCGCGCGTTTCCCTGACTTTATCGCCATGACCTTAGCTGTTTTCCTTTTGCATGCAGACTCGCTTGCCGTACGTGGGCGGCTGATTGTGGCAATACAAGGAATAAATTTGCTGTACCCATGCACGCTTACTGTCGCTGCCTCCATCATTTCGAACGTCACAATCCGTGACGCGAAGGCTAGTACGTGTTGGGAGCGGGCTGCTGCACGCATCAAACAATTTGGTGGGCGCTTAATCGAAATCTCATTCTGGTTAAGGGGTTTCGGTTTGGTTTGCGATGGCCCGGCTGAGTGTTGGACGAGGGCGCGCCAAGTAGCTGATGCTCCGTGAGGCAGCGGGCGCATGGGCGATAGTTTGAGCAAATGCCGGCGGGCTGACCACGTGAAAAGTCGACAAAGCAGCTCCTGCAACGGTCAACGAAGGATGCGAGCCGCTACGGCCGCGTTGTCCCTTGCGTTTTAGATGCGTATGATTAGAATCCTATTTGGCAGGATACGCTGGGTTCGGGCAAGCGTTGCCAGATGCGGTTTTCGGCCCTCACCTGGAGAGTCACGTGAGCAGTGGGTTGATCGACCAGCCGCCGGCATGCGAGGACAAGCCTCCGCCTCTGCAGCGCCGCTGGCTGCTCTGGTCGCTCGCCATCGTTACCCTCATCTTGGTGGCCTTGGCCGCCACAGGGTACGGCGTGTACGCGAAGCTGACCGGCAATGTCAGGCACATTGAGGTTACCCGCGAGGAGTTGGGCGATGCTCGCCCGGCCAAGGCCCCGACCGCCTCGCTGAACATCCTGGTGGTCGGGTCGGATCAACGAGATGCCAAGTACGGCGACTACGCCGGGGAGCGTACGGACACCATCATGCTCGTGCACCTATCTCTCGAGCGGAACGACGCGGCCGTGATCAGCTTCCCGCGCGACTCGCTGGTCCAGCTTCCCGCCTGCCGCTCCCGGGGAGGTCTACCGGGCCAGCAAAAGCACCGCGGCATGATCAACTCGTCGCTCAACTTCGGCGGCATCGGCTGCACCTGGAAGACCATCGAAACGCTCACCGGCATCCACATCGACCACTTCGTCAAAATTGACTTCACCGGCTTCATGGGCATGGTGGACGCGATCGGCGGGGTGGACCTCTGCATCCCCGAGCCGATCCGCGACAAGTATGTCCAGCTCAACCTGCCCGCAGGGTGGCAGACGCTGCAGGGCGAACAGGCGCTGGGGTACGTCAGGGCCCGGCACAGCCTCGGCGACGGGTCCGACATCGGGCGCATCCAGCGCCAGCAGGACTTCATCGCCGCCATGGCGAAGAAGGCGATGAGCGGCGAGACTCTGACCGATCCCGCCCGGCTGTTCGGCTTCCTTGACGCGGCCACCAAGTCGGTCACCACCGACCCCGGCCTCGCCCCCAGCGTAATGATAGACCTCGCGCTCACCGCCCGCGGTCTGTCGTCCGACAAGCTATACTTCGTCACCACGCCCTGGCGATACTCCAACGCCTACCCCGGCCGGGTCGAGTGGCTCGAAGGACCGGCCAAGAAGCTGTTCCGATTGATCGCCGCCGACCAGCCTCTGACTGACTCCAAGGACACCCAGCCCGCCCCGCCGCGCCGCGCCAAGACGGACACTAAGCCGAGCGCCCGCCCCCCTGGCCCGATTACCGCGATCGCCGTGCCCTTCTCCTCCGAGCAGCTGCCGACGACGACCTCGTCCGCGCCCTGCGCGAAGGCCCCGGCGAGTTAGGCTCGCGGCCGCAGACGGCCGCGCCG